>VBBR01000168.1 GCA_005881615.1 Candidatus Bathyarchaeota archaeon | reverse complement strand
ATTATTCTAGATAGATTGCTGGCCTGTATGGTTCCGACATTCTAGCGCGTCCCGTGGGGTCGTTTATGCTTGGATCTCCTTCCTTCCAAACATCGACCGTGCATTTGAATTCTCGTTGATAGAAGTCTACTGAGTCAGCGAAAATAGTGTTCTCGGCTGTGACCCCGTCTCGCAAACGTGACTGTCTCATCTCGTCCGGCATCTGGATTGCCTGTTGAATCGCCTTAGCAGCATAATCAGCTGCAGACTTTCCTAAAGATCGGAGCTGAGGATCTCCCATGACGTCCTTGATGAAATCCCCCTGTCTCATCTTTTCCTCGGCCGCTTTCAATGCTTTGAGATAGACTTGCCATTTCCAATCGGCCGCAGTGTAGTAGGCGATACGCTTCGGGGTGATGCCTGTGGCTTTCAAGATCTCGCCGGTATCCTCTAACCCACGTCGAACGAGTGCCTCTGCTCGTTCTGCTACGGCGTCTTTCTCATTCTCTCTTTCTTCAGGCCAGTCGGCCTGAACTACGAATCCTTTGTTCCCGATGCGGCTCCAGATCTCTTCTGCCGTATGCGGTGCTAGCGGGGCTATCATTCTTGTCCGGGTTTCCAGTACCTTTCGTAGGATTCGGTCGCGATTGTCGGACCTCGGTCTTTTCGGCCCCAGTCTTCGCTTGTACCAGGCAATGTCGTTGTCGAGTTGATAGAGTATGATGTTGATGGCTTCCCTGACTCTCAACCTGTCCAGCGCATTTGTTGCACTCTGGACCGCGTTACTCAAACGGCTGACCATCCAGCGGTCCAGCGTGGAGAGTCTCGGTTTCCCCGCTGTTTTCTTCGTGCCTAGTTTTCTGGCCTGTCCTATCAGTGCGGAGAGTCTTTCCTGAATTGAGAGGGCAAGAACTTCGCTGAAATCCGTGTCCTGACCCAGTTCAGCTGTCGCCATGACTCCTACCCGGACGGGATCGGCTCCGAACTTGGCGATTCCCTGGCGTAGCGGGATGATATTCTCAAGCGATTTTGACATCTTCGCACCTTCCATCAGCACGAACCCGTTGGCCACGATTCCCTTTGGCCACTTTTTCTCAGGGAATAGGCTTGAGTGGTGGAAGATGTAGAAGGATAGGTGGTTGGAGACGAGGTCTCGAGCGGAATGGCGCATATCAACAGGGTAGAAGTATTGAAACTCTGCTCGGATGGCGTTCAGGATTGTCTTGGGAATCCCGGTCTGCTCCACAACCGTGTCAACGGTTCCCTCTCCAAGTAGTGTGAAATTGAAGAAACCATCCGGCAATCTCGACGTGTTCTTTTCGAATTTCTTGAAGACCACCCAGTCTTTGGTGAAGTACTTGGATAGGATGTAGTAGGCCATGTAGACGACTGAGTCGGATAGAGCCTCGATAATCCAGTTCTGGTCCCATGGAAGCTTCGTCCCTAGACCCACAGCCCGTGCGCAAGCTCTTTCTCTCAGCCAGTCTATCGTGTAATTGAATTCTCCTCGTAATTCTTCCGGCAGGATAGTCATCTGATCTAGGCATCTGTGAGCGAGCTTCTTCCATTCCGGGTCGCCGTAATTGATGAACCACTGGTTCTCCAAGATGTGGACCAAGCACTTGGTTCCGCAGCGGCAGACTACGGGAGCGTTTCTCAGTTCCAGTAGGGTCGCAATTTTTTCCTGGCTCGTCAGTTCTCGGACGATGACCTCCCTTGCTTCAGCAACGGGCATTCCTGAGTAACTGCCGGTGTTTTCTTTCATTATGCCATCGTGGAATTCTTTCGAATACAGTTCCTGTGTTGCGTGTTCTAGATGTGGGTCGTTCTGGTTTTTGACTTTGAATTTCTCGATCAAATCTGCGGCCGGAAGATCAGAGAAGCCTTCTAACCGTATGATGGATATCGGCTTGGTGTCCTGCAAGATCTGTTGTGACTCCGTTGAATTGGCATACCTCTGCTTGAGATCAGTTAGAGCTTGATAATCATAGGGAGCGTGTCCTGGGACAGACATGACAACGCCGGTACCGTTGTCTGGTTCCACAAAACTTCCGGGTAGAATTGGAATTTCGTTGCCAGTGACTGGGTTCTGGACGCTCTTCCACAGCAGCTCGCTTGCGGGCATTTCACCTTCCACGGTGACCTTGTGATTCTGATGTTGGAGCTTCTCAATCGCTTCCTTGCTGACGATCCATTGTTCACTGTCAACTTTCGCCCTAACGTATGCAGCGTCAGGGTTTATCCAGAGATTGGTAACTCCGAAGACGGTTTCCGGCCTCAGAGTCAATGTAGGGTAGATTATGTCGCCTTTCTGGAACTTGACAAGATAGGATTCCCCGATGTCAGGCTCTACATCTCCCTGGGTGTCTACGACCCCTACCGGGCTCTTGTCGTTGGGGCACCAGGCGACCGGATGCGTACCCTTAGTGATTAGCCCTTTGCGGTTCAGGGTCTGGAAATGCCATTCGATGTAGCGATTGTACAGAGGATCGATGGTCGTGAATTCTCTGCGCCAGTCGATCGAGAACCCGATCTCCATCATTCCTTTCTTGATATCTTCGCGGAAGTAGGAGGCCATCGACTTCGGGTCCTTCAGCTTCTCCAACGTTGCCGATGGGATGCCGTAGATCTTTGTGAAAGTCTCAATAATCTCGGGGTCACCTTCGCGCAAGCGTTTGCTCATGGCGAACAGTGGTGTGCCTGTGTAGTGGAAGCCCATTGGGAAGAGGCTGTTGTAGCCTTTCATCCGGTGATATCGGGCGTTAACGTCAGCGATGGTGTAGGTTCTCGCGTGACCTATGTGCTGGGGAGAGTTAGGGTAGGGATAGGCGGCTGTCGCATAGTACTTGGGTTTGCGAGGGTCCGGGTCCGTCTCGTAGATCTTGCGCCAGTTCCATTTTTTCTGCCACTTTCTTTCCAGGGTGTGCCAGTCAAGCTTGGCTGGCGTTGCTGATCCCCTCCGCTGGGATTACCGTGTTGAGCTGTTTTGTGACGACTTGTTCTGCGGCCTTTATCGCCTCGTCTACTTTGTCTTTGGAGGATCCGCCGCCTGTGGCGAAGAATGGTCTGCCCCCTCCTCCCCCACCCAGGAGCTTGGAGGCTTCTGAGACTATTTGGCCGGCGTTGACGCCTGCTTTGACTGCTTGGTCGCCAGCTGCGGCAACGACCTGGACGCGCTCTGATACTTCGAATATTACCGCGATTATGTTGGGGTCGGACTCCTTGAGCCGATTAGCAACCTCCACAGCGTCGATGCCCTTTCTCTTGGCCGTCTTTGATAGTACGAGTCTGACTGTTCCGAGAGCGATTGCTTTCTTCGCCAGCTGTTTGACGTGGGACTCTGTAGTCTTTGCATGGACCCTTTCGAGTTCTCTCTCTAGGGAATCTCTCTCGGCAACTATTGTCTTGATGGACTCTGGAAGTTTTTCCGGTGTTGTCTTCAAGAGTTCGCTGGCTTTTGCAAGCGCTTCGCTCTGTTGATTGATCCGTTTCAGCGCGGGCTCTCCTGCCGAGAAGATAATCCTCTCTACCCCGTCTTGCAGTTTGCCAGCTTTCTCGATCTTGAACACTCTTAGCTCTCCAGTTCTCTTGCAGTGTGTTCCCCCGCAAGCTTCAGCGTCCCATCCCTGGATTCTCACTACTCTGATCTTGGATCCTGGGACTGCTCCGCCCTGATAGAGTCTGTATCCGTACTTTGCTTCTGCTTTCTCGCGAGCCATCCGTGCTACTTGTACGGGTAGGTCTCGTAGAATGACTTGGTTGACTAGGCGTTCGATCCGTTCCCTTTCCTTCGGAGTAATCTCTCGGTAGTGTGTGATGTCAAGCCTGCTGCTCTCCACTTCTTTTTGCGCGCCTGCTTGCCAGACGTGCTCGCCTAACACTCTACGTGCCGCGCCGATCAGGGCGTGGGTGCCTGTGTGGTGGCGCATCAGGTTCACGCGACGCTGCCAATCGACCTCTCCCTCCACAAGATCGATTTCCTGATCGATGGGCTGGTCTAAGAAGTGGACTATGGTGTTTCCGATCTTCTGGACATTTGTGACTTTTAGCTTTCTGTCACCAAATCGCAGCTCGCCATGGTCGCCCGGCTGGCCACCTCCTTCAGGATAGAAGCAGGTCTGGTCCAACACCACCGCGTTCTCCGCGACTCTTGCTAGTATCTTCGCCTGGAAGCCGGTCTGATACGCATCGTCGTAGTATAGCGCTCTGGTTCCCGGAAGATGCTTCACCTTCGCTTCCCATTCAGGCTCGGAGGAGGACGCTTCGAGACTAGTAGTAGGCTTTGAATGTCGTTCGGCGACTAGCGTCAAGAAGTTCTCGGGGACTTCGACCTCTACTCCGACCTTCTCCGCGCTCTCTTGCACGATTTCGGGAGCCAGGCCTTGAGAATCGTAGAGCAGAACGAGCTGATCTGTAGGAATCTTTCGAATGCCTTGACTCGAGAGTTCCTTTGAAAGTCTGAGTACTACTTCTGACCCTTTGCTGATCGTTTCCTCGTACTTCTCTACCTCAATTTGCAATCCGTCCAGTATCTCCCGTCTCATCTCTCGGAGGAGATGAAATTCTCCACTCCACATTTTGATCTGTCCCTCAATTATGCCGGGAAGTTCATGAGGGATTCCTAGTTGTCGGGCCAGCCTTGCTGCTCGGCGGATGATTAGTCGGGTTAAGTAGCCTTCACCTACATTGGAAGGGACGACGCCTTCGGCTAGTAGGAAGGAAATTGCCTTAGTATGGTCGGTGATTGCGAATGCGCCTTCTAGGGTCTGTACGATGGAGCGGAACGCGTCTTTGTTGCGGCCAGTCTCCAGTGCGGTAGCTTCGATGTACGCTTCCCTTGCCGCTCGACTGCCTGCTCCATAGATTCCGGCTGCCCTTGTAAGAGATGATAATGTGTTCTCGTCGAGGTCGACCTTCGCTAGTTCCATAACCTGCGCGAGCAGGGGGCCGTACACTGCATGGAACCCGCTCGGGGAGCCTTGGGACAGCCAGGCCCACCTTTCCATCCCATAGCCTGTGTCCACTGTCCTGATCGGTAATGCCATGAGTTCTTCGCCTTGGACCTTGTACTGCATGAAGACAAGTGTCGATATTTCTAGTCCGGAGACAATTCCTTCGAGATCAGGGCCTGCATTTCCTCCACCTGACCAGAA
>VBBR01000167.1:528-2275 GCA_005881615.1 Candidatus Bathyarchaeota archaeon | reverse complement strand
CTCCCTCAAGGAGAAGCCTGATCACAGGAGGCGACCGACTCTGCCAAGATGGGGTTCAGTGCTACTTCAGAAGGATTGTTTTCGCTTCTTCCGTTCCAAGACGAGGACGATCACAACTATCCCTACACCGATCACGGCCCATGCGGCGAAGAAGTAGACTACCCACGAGGGAATGGAGAAGAGCGGGAACGGGAAGGGGTTTGTCGCGGACAGGTTGGAGACTGCTATCAATGCGATTGAGGTTGTCTCAGCGTTCTCTTGTGTTCCGGCGTATGTTCCGATCTGGTCGTATCCGGTGTGGAAGCCGCCGTCTGGGCCTTGCAATCGGAAGAGATTCTCTTCTCCGTAAAAGTATGTTCCTGAGATTTTCTGGAGAGCGTAGATGTAGAGTGCGAGCTTGTAGGTCTGGTAGATTCCGTGTTCCGATGCGGAACCGGCCTTGTACGCCTCATCCACAAGACCACGACCGTCAAACATGGTAGTAAGACACTCCATCTCGCGCTGCGAACCGGTCGTGTTGACCTCCAGTCTCAGCTCAAGGGCAGTGTAGACTGTGACGTCTGCGTATGTGCAGTCCGGGAGTGTTCCGGTCGCATTGTCAACCTCCCAGAGAACAGCATATTGGCCACCCGCAGTGAAGGGAGGGATCCCCCGGAACAGTCGTCCAGAGGTGGAATTTGCCACCGTGTATACTGCAGAGTTGTTGATTGGAACGTGGATCCTAACTCCGAGGAGTGCCTCGTGTTTCCGATCATAGCCGCTGTCACAACAGGAACTGATCGACTGATTGATCGCCTGGCTGATCGCTGGTTCGCAGGACGAGATCGCTCTCTCAACCAGCAAGTTCTCACTGGCAATATAGTAGATGTTGCTGGAGGGAGTGCTTCTCACCAGCCCTAGCGAAGGGTTGTAAAGGCTCTTGAGAAAAGAGCAAGCAGCCTGCATCTTCTGATTGAGAAGACTCGAGGAAACAGGCTGAGCAACGGCCGGGGTCGATAGAATGCTCCCTGCGAGGGTGGCCGAGAAGAGCAACATGAGGAGAAGAAACGTTCGCAAAGTTTCTTCGGCTCAACCTAGCTCGTAATGTAGCACGGTTAAGTCAGCTTCGTTCTTGGCCCTCGCTAGGGGATTCACGGGGCCTGAGAGGAGACGATCCTGCTCTGCAACAACTCCTTCGGCTGTAGGCAGGTGCTGAATGATACCTAGAGATTGGAAGCTCTGGCCTTCAAAGCTTTCGACCCTGGCCAGGTCCACTTGGTCGATGCAGGGGTTGGTTGAGTTGATGTCGGCTATCCATTCGTAGCGGCCATAATCGGAGGGACATGTTCCCATGAGACTACTGACGAGCGCTGCATCGTTCTGGTTCACAACCATGTCAAAGTCTGGGTCCGCCGTAGCTCTGTTAGATTCATAACTGATGATGGTTAGTCCTGTGAAATCAACGGCGAGATTTTCGCCCCAGCCTTCGACCCCTGGTTCGAGGCCAACGATGATGGCGGGGGTCGAGGGGTCCAGCCCGCGCTTTGTCATGGCGGAGACATAGAATGAATGGAGATCATAATTTTTCAAGACCATACTGTTTGCGGGTTGGAGTGTACCGACTGTCTTTGCGTAACCGAAGTCGAAGCCTGGGTTCCAAGTGTCCTCAGTTCCCACGGGCATTAGCCCAGCGTTGGTCTTGTAGAAGGCGAGCCTTACTTGGGCTTCAAGATAAACGGCAGAGACTCCATTCGCCCTTAGAGGTCCA
>VBBR01000167.1:0-514 GCA_005881615.1 Candidatus Bathyarchaeota archaeon | reverse complement strand
TAAAAGTAGACTCCGATCATTATGTTGAAGTCGCCTGTCCCCTCTCTAGATAGGAAGGTTGCGTTGACTGATAGGGTTGTGTTGGCTCCTATCCAGGCCAGAGTCCCAAGCCCGTAGCTGTTCCGAGGGCAGGCCCAATCAGGAACGGCTCCGAGAACATGTCTACATTCGGTCTGCCAGGGAAAATTTCCCTCTTGGGCGACAGCATTGTCGTAATTATCCCAACCAGTGGATGAGAGACCGTTCTCTCGAACATGCAGGGTTCCACCACTTACGTACGAGTCGCTTGATCCTCCGCCGTACGTCCTTGGGTGCCAGTAGGCGCTAGCATTGTCAGCACCGCTCTTTGTCGCCGCGGTCTGGAACCTAGGGTCCCAGTTAACAAGGCGTGGACCTCCCTGGCCGAAGAATGCACCGGGAGCCGGGATTGTTGATGGGGCGAAATAGACGTAGGCGAATCCTATCACTCCCGTGCTGACGGCTATCGTGATAATCAGAAGCGCCATCGGAGACA
>VBBR01000027.1 GCA_005881615.1 Candidatus Bathyarchaeota archaeon | reverse complement strand
AAAAACAGACCTCCACGAAGACCGAGGCGAAGCCACCAAACTCTTCGCCCGACAACTCTCCCAACTCCTCCACAGCGAAGAGGAACCACTCAAGGCAACCTCGATGCTCAGCAACAAGATCGGAGGCGGATACTCCTTCGTCGCCCTCACCCACAAACAAGAATTCATCACAGGGAGAAACCCGCTCGGTGTAAAGCCACTAGACACCGGCAGCGTAGGCTTCGACATTGCAGCCGTCGCGTCCGAGACATGCGCCCTCGACGTGATGGGCATTGACCATACGGGACCTGTTGAGACAGGAGAGGTCATCATCTTCACCCCAGAAGATATTCGCGGAAACACTCCCACAACCGACGTTGGCAACTTTTGCAGCTACGAATACGTCTACCTCGCAAGACTCGACAGCCAAGTCAACACCCTTCCAGTGGCCAAGGTCAGAAACAGCATAGGCAGAGAACTAGCCAAAACACATCCGGCAAAGGCTGATGTGGTAATCGGGGTTCCAGAGACCGCGCTCCCGATGGCTAATGGATACAGCCAAGAGTCCGGTCTTCCCCTCGAACTCGGCTTCGTTCGGACTGGAGAGAATATTCGTGCAGCCCTCAAACCAACACAGAAAGAACGGCTCGTAGGAGTCCAGCTCAAGCTCAACCCAGTCAAGAGCGCCGTCGAAGACAGAGATGTTGTGCTGGTAGACGATAGTGTCGTCAGGGGAAACACCCTACAAAACACGGTTGTCAATCTCAAACGCAAGGGAGCGAAACGAGTACACATCCGAATTGGAAGCCCAGCACTCGTCTCATCATGCCCCTACGGAGTCGAGATCCCGCCCAAAGACGAACTGGTCTCCGGTAGCCTGGACGAGGAAAAGCTCGCGAACAGTGTTGGGGCTGACAGCATATCGTTCATGACAGTTGAAGAGCTCCAACGCGCCATCGGACTCCCGAGAGAGAATCTCTGCATGCGCTGCTTCGAGAAGGGAGGCGCGACACGATGAGAGTAATGGGTGTAGGTGGAGGCGCTCGCGAAAACGCTCTTGCGTGGAAGATCGGGCTCAGTGATCACAAACCGGAGATATTCTGGATAGCGGAAAACCGGAACCCGGGGCTTCACAAGATCTGCAAAGACAACCAGGGCGAACTTCGCATCGGCAGAACGACAGATCCAAAGACCATTGTCAGGTCTGCCCGGGGCTGGGGAATCGACCTGGTAATCGTAGGACCAGAGGAGCCTTGTTTCCAAGGCATACCAGACGCTCTAGAGAAGGAGGGTATTCACTGCATCGGTGCAAGCCAGGAACTTTCAGTCATAGAACGTTCCAAAGCGGACCTCCGACGCTTGCAATGGGAGAACAATCTCGCAGGCAAGCTTCTCTTTCGAACCTTCAAGAACGCACGAGAAGCCTCAGACTATATCCGGAAAAATATCGACACACAGCGTTGGCTGCAGAACATCGTCATCAAACCTGCACGTCAATCAGGCGGTAAAGGCGTTAAACTGATCGAAGACCGCCAGGCCTATCTTCACGACGAAAAAGCCCGTTTCAAGGAAGCATACTTCGATTCTCTTCAGGCCAGAATGGCAGCTTATTCTGACATCGAGGACAAGATTCTCGTCGAGGAGAAAGCCTGGGGTCCCGAGTACTCTCTGCAATGTTTCACAGATGGTAAAACCGTTCTTGGCACCCCTCTCGTCCAAGACAACAAGAGCGCCCACGAACTCGACAGCGGACCAGAGACTGGCGGAATGGGCAGCATTTCAGGACCCGACATGACACTCCCATTCATCACCAGAGAAGAATACGACAAGTCTCTCAAGATCATCGAGGGAATCGTTGAGGCCATCCAGAGAAAGACCGGCAATTCATACCGCGGCATGGTCGGTGGACAGATGATGCTTACAGAAAACGAGGGACCAACAGTCATCGAGATGTACTCTCGTCTTGGTGATCCGGAAGCTCTCAACATGCTTGCCATGCTCAGGACAGACATCATCGACGTCTTCCAAGCTATCGTTGAAAGACGGCTCTCCAAACTGAAGCTAGAATTCACCAATGAGGACGCGGTGGTCGTAAAGGTCGTCGCTCCTAATGGGTATCCAGAAAAACGGGACAGCGCCAAGGGTCATCCGGTCCAAGTTTTTGAGACAAACATCAAACGAAACGGCTGCTATCTTTTCTGGGGAAGCGCAGATCTCCAAGAAGACAGCCAGGTGATGACAGCCGGCTCCCGCCTTCTCGCGCTAATGGCCATGGATCACACCCTACCCCCGGCCAGTGCCAGGATCGAAAAAACAATGTCGAGTGTCCAGCTCACCGATGGCTGGGGACTCTATCATCGAAGCGACATAGGCTCAGAACAACTTCTTGCAAAGAGACAGGATGCGGCAGAACGAGTCCGTAGGCTCTACAAGTACAGGGAAGAACGCGGGACTCTCGGAAGCAGAATCGGATGGGTTCCAAAACTCGGAACGGTTGACCCATCACAACTATTATCGCAAGAGGTGCGCGGACCCGGAAAGGCCTAGCTGAATGGTCCCGATCGGCGTCCTGGCGTCAGGAAGGGGCTCAAACCTTGATGCCGTACTAGACGCGATCGATAATCGATACCTCACCAAGTGCGAGGTAAAGATCGTCATCAGCAACAGACCAAGCGCTCCAGCTCTCGATATAGCAAAGAAACATCATGTCCAGACAATCACACTAGACGACAAAGGTGTCCCGAAGAAGGACTGGGACTACGACCAGAAAACCATCGCTGCCCTCAAATCACATGGAGTGCTACCAAAAGAGGGACTGATAGTTCTGGCAGGTTACATGCGGATTCTCAGTGAACAGTTCGTCGATCTGTACCCTCGCAGAATCATAAACGTACATCCTGCTCTACTTCCGTCGTTTCCAGGTCTGGAAGCTCAGAAACAAGCCCTTGATCACGGCGTCAAGATTACAGGATGCACAGTCCATCTTGTCGATAGAGAAGTCGACCAAGGTCCGATAATTCTTCAGACAGCAGTCGCGATCCGTGACGACGATACTCAGGAAACCCTTTCGACTCGCATCCTGAGAGAGGAGCACCGAATTCTTCCCGAAGCAATCAGACTCCTTACCGAGGATCAGTTGAGGTTTGAAGGGAGGAGGGTTCTCTTCAAGAATTGACGGCTATACTCATGGACGGCAGATTGGTCGCTGGAGAGGTAAAGAAACGGGTTGGCCAGCAAGTCCAACAACTGGAAAAACATGGCACGGAACCTCTCCTCGCCACGGTTCAGGTCGGAGACGACCCTGCCAGCGCCTCCTATCTCAAAGCCAAACACAAGGCCGCTGACGAGGTTGGAATAAGGTCTGAAAGCCACAACCTACCCGCTGACTCTTCCCAGGACAAGCTGGAGGCTTTGCTTGGCCAGCTCAATATTAACCCGAAGGTCAACGGGATACTCGTTCAGCTACCACTGCCACCAGGTTTAGACGAGGAGAAGGTAATCGAGAGAATAATACCCTACAAGGACGTTGACGGATTACATCCAATCAACGCGGGCAAGCTGGCAGCGGGCCGTGAGGAACTGGTAGCTTGTACGCCAAAAGGCATCATCAAACTCCTAAACCATTACAAAGTTCCCGTTGCTGGATCCCGGGCAGTTATCATCAACCGAAGCAATCTAGTAGGCAGACCCCTGGCCAATCTCCTGCTCAATCGAGACGCGACTGTCACGGTCTGCCACTCCAAGACACCCAACCTCTCCGGGATGACAAGGACCGCCGACATCCTAGTCAGCGCTGTTGGGAAAGAAATCTTCCAGATTCGCGCAGACCACGTGAAACCTAACTCAGCTGTAGTTGATGTTGGTCTGACAAGGGTTGATGGAAAGCTCCGCGGAGATGTGGATTTTGACAAAGTCAACAGAGTAGCCGGTTATATTACACCGGTCCCGGGAGGCGTTGGACCAATGACGGTCGCGTGTCTTCTCGAGAACACCGTACTAGCTGCGAGTATCCAAATTGGCTTGAAAGTTTGAGCGAGGCCCAAACCGCTGTTGAGAAAGAACAATTCAGACGATACATTCTACGCCTTAGAGACAGGCAGTCTACTCGAGATATAGAACAGAAGAGTATGGAGATCATGGATCAGGTTCTGCATCTCAACGAGTTTGTCCGCGCGCGGGGTATGGCATGCTATGTCAGCAAAGACAGCGAGGTCGATACTCGGCGGTTAATTCGGAAAGCCTTGGATGGACACAAGCGCGTTCTCGTCCCGGTTGTAAAGAAAGGAGATATTGACCTCTTTTTCTCCGAAGTCAAAGACCTTGGGAAAGAATTGGCGCCCGGAAGTTTCCATATTCCAGAGCCAAGACCGGAGTATCTTAGGCCCGAAAGCCTCGATGCCGTCGATGTTCTCTTCGTTCCAGGGATAGTGTGGGACAAGGAGGGCTATCGTCTCGGCTGGGGCAGAGGATATTTTGACCGTGTTCTCAAAGCGCTTCCCGAGCACGTTCGTTCGATCGGTCTGTCGTTCAATCTGCAGCTTGTCAATCGCGTTCCTCGGGATCAGTTTGATTTACCAGTGAACACGGTAGTGACAGAATCTCGCGTTGTGCGGTGTCGTACTTGACTAGAAGCGTTAGCATCGTTATGGGCTCGGAGAGCGATCGAGAGATCGCTAAGAAAGCCGAAACCATATTTGAGAAGCTTGGTATTCCCTTCGAAACGAAGGTTCTCTCAAGTCACCGGAACCATAAGGAGCTTGACAAGTACGTCGAGGGTTCCAGGTCTGACGTGTTCATCGCTATTGCGGGTCTTAGTGCGGCTCTACCTGGTTTCGTGGCGTCCCTGACCAACAAGCCGGTAATTGGGGTCCCGGTCTCAGGCAAGCTCAATCTCGACTCAATCCTCTCGATCGTTCAGCTCCCATCAGGGGTCCCCGTAGGTACAGTGGGGCTCGACAATGGAACGAATGCAGCACTCATGGCCGCAGAGATTCTTGCGATCTCTGACTCAGAGGTTGCAAGGAAACTCCAACAATACCGAGGTGTAGGTAGCTAGATGCAAGAACACGTCAGCGAGCCCGAGAGAGAGTTGTCCTCCGCGCCTTTCAAGCGGGGCAAGGTGAAGGATATCTACGAGCTCGATAGCGAGGAACTCTTGTTCGTTTTCACTGACCGAGTCTCCGCCTATGACATCGTTCTTCCTTCAACCATCCCTAGGAAGGGGGAAGTGCTCTGCAAGCTCGCTGCGTACTGGCTCAATTATCTGAAAGTCCCACACCATATGATCCGAGTTGAAGACGCGAATCGCATGGTCGTTCGGAAGCTGAAGATGATTCCGGTAGAGTGCGTTGTCCGTGGCTATCTCTACGGCAGCCTCTACGAGAGACTTGTCAAAGGCGAAGTCAACCTGCCGGTGAAGCCCATTAACGCTGCCAAGCTTCCCGAACCCTACTTCGATCCAACCACCAAGTCTGACGTAAAAGATGAACCTGTCACGGTTGACCAAATCATGGATGAAGGCTGGTTGGACCGGGAGGAGATTATCGCGCTCAAAGATAGGAGTGTCGATATCTACAAGAAAATGTCTGAGCGCGCGGACAAGGCCGGCTTTATCTTGGCAGATCTCAAACTGGAATTTGGGTTCGACGATGAAAGTAATATTGTTCTGGCGGACTCGATTGGGCCAGACGAGTTTCGGCTCTGGCCTAAAGAGAACTATTCTCCGGGCAAGAACCAGGAGAGCTACGATAAGCAATTGATACGTGATTGGCTTTCCAAGATTGGATACAAGAAAACTCTTGATGAAGCACGAAAAGCTGGACAGCCAACTCCCAGACCGCCTGATCTTCCCAAGGACTTGGTCGAGGAGACGAGCAAGCGGTATATTATCGCCTACGAGAGATTGACAGGACTGAAGCTGTAAGGATTGCCTCGGCCCCGCATGACCTACGCCAGAGCGGGAGTCGACGTTTCCCAAGTACGCAAATCCCACGAGGCTCTCGCTCAACGGCTTGAGTCTACATTCAAGACCCGCAAAGGGAAAGTCGGGTATCCCGTATTTCCAATCGGCCATTACGCGGGTCTTGTGGACCTTAACGATGGACGAGTCCTGAGCCTTCACACCGATAGTGTCGGGACCAAGGTCATCGTTGCTCGGTTGATGCGGAAGTACGATACGATCGGGATAGACTGTGTCGCGATGTGCGCGAATGATCTGATCTGCACAGGCGCCGAACCCATCACCTTCCTCGACTACCTCGCCATAGCCAAACACGATCGCCATATTGTCGACGAGATCGCTGTAGGGCTGGTAGAAGGTGCGAAACAGGCTGGTATGGCGATAGTTGGAGGCGAGACGGCGATTGTCCCTGATCTTCTCTCTGATGAAGGAGGGCTGGACCTTGTCGGGATGGCAGCAGGCATCTGTAAAGAGCCGGAACTCATTCTTGGAGATGAGATTCGAAGTGGCGACGCGCTGGTCGGGGTTGCCAGTTCGGGAATTCACTCAAACGGTCTAACACTCGCTAGGAAAACTCTCCTAGGAGAGTACAAGCTGAAAGAGAATGTGCCGGAACTTGGCCGAAGCATAGGTGAGGAATTGCTTGAACCTACCCGAATCTATGTCAAACCAGTTCTAGAGGCGACAAGAAAACTGGAGGTTCACGGGCTCGCACACATAACCGGCGGGGCGTTTGCAACACTCGACCGGATCATCGGACAGGCAAGACTCGGAGCAGATATCGACCAACTACCTCCTACACCGGGAATATTCCGGATTATTCGGAAGAATGGAAGAGTCTCTGATCGAGAAATGTACCGAACCTTCAACATGGGAATAGGATTCATTCTGATCTGTCCTCAACGAGCAGAGAATGCCGCAATCCGTCTCTTCGTGCGGCATGGTCACAACGCGTTCGTTATCGGACGGGTAGAGAAAAGGCGAGGGATTCGGGTCAAGGGTAAGGCAGTCGGCTGAACTACCGGACGAGCTTCAGTTTTCTGAGCTAGGCTTCTACCTTGGAATGTTCAGCGAGGACTTTCAGGTCAGCGGGCTTGGCGTGGAATCCGATTTTTGCGGGGGTCTCGTCGCAGAAGGGCTGCTTGCTGGAGCCTCCGCATCTGCACAAGGCAGTGAGTACTTTGCCGTCCAAGTAGACTAGGTTCGGACCGTTCTCCGTCGATTGATCTCTACCGTATGCGTGGGAGTGTCTCCTTTGGTCAAATTTCTATTTAGGGACAGCAGCAAGATGCTCTGGAGTTAGAGGTTTGACGAAGTCGGGAAAAAGAAGAGCCCATCGGAGAATCGATGGGTCTCAGTTGTGTTGTTGTAGGTCGCGCATCATTAGGTCGAATTGTTCTTTTGTAATCTCTCCCTTCGCGTATCGTTCGCGGATGATGTTGTAGGATTCGTCTTGGTACCGCCAGTATCTTCCACGGTAGCCCCATCCTCCTCTCCATGGGAAGATCAGCCATCTTGCTATCCAGAAAAAGGCGAATATTCCAAAGATGAAGAATAGCGGGAAGGGGAAGGGGTACGGATAGTACATGCTAGCTAAGGGGGCGGGTCGTGCAGTGAATAGGAAGACTGAGACAGCAACGGATGCTGCGATGACTGCGAGAAGCGCGAATATGCCCCAGGGGTAGAAGTGTCTGGGACGATTCCATTCATGTTCACTCATACATTTCGCCTCCTTCTGTAATGCTTCGATATCGGTATAACGATATCGGATATCCGATATAAGGATTCTCCTCGGTGAACGAGCAATGTTGGATACCTTCAAGAAAACACAAAGGTCGGATGGGATTTATCCTCCGTTCCAAGTCACTCCGACCAACCGATGCTGTAAGGGCAACCTGCTGAGAATCAGTGCTATTATGGTCACGAATTTCATGCCTTAGGTTAACAGCTAAGTTTTCACCGTAGGATTTGACTCGGAAAGGCTCATAGCTCCTCTCGATTAGCAAGGTAGAATCAATCTCCTCGGATTCCAAGAAGACTCAACCTCGGCATTAGTCGGATGCGAGATATAAATAATCAATACGAACGACCCAGGTTTTGGAAACGGGGTTCCTTGTTTGTTAGAAATGCCTGAACGACCGTTCTCCAGTAAGCACCATCTTGATACCGTGTTCATCACAAGCTTTGACGATGCTCTGGTCTTCAACGGACCCGCCGGGCTGGACGATGGCTGATACCTTCTCTTTGGCCAGCGCGTCCACATTGTCCAGCTTTGGAAGAAATCCGTCAGAGGCTAGCACACTTCCCTCCAGGCTATGCCCTAGCTTGTGCGCCTTGTCGATAGAGTTCTCGATAGCCCCGATCCTATCCTGCTGGCCGGTCCCGATCGCGAGAGAGGTCCCGTTTTTCCAGAAGACAACCGCGTTTGACCTAACCTCACATGCCACCCACCATGCATGTAGCAGGTCCACGTATTCCATGTCTGAGGGGTTTTTCTTGGTGGGCACAGGGAGCTGCTTCATCTTAGCCTGTGACAATATGCTGGTTCGGTACTGGTCCTCTATGATCAGCGATCCGTCATCTAGCACCACCACATCCGGTGGCACGGTCGCGTCCTCCCTGCGTTGAGCTGGGACCTCTCCAACTCGTATGTCCCTCTTGGACTCGAAAACCGATAATGCTTCAGAGCCGTACCCGGGTGCATAGACCACTTCGACGAAGGTCTTTACGATTTCTTCTGCGGTCTTTCGGTCAACAGGATTGTTGAAAACTACGACGCTTCCAAAGGCGGCCCGGTTGTCAGAATCCCTGGCGCGCGCGTACACCTGACTCAGACCATCCCCCTCTCTTGAGACGGCGACTCCAGAGGGGTTGAGATGTTTCATCACTGCTACTGTGGGCTCTTTGAAATAACTCGTGATTCGCAAGCCGTGACTTCCATCCTCGATATTCGTTGCGGAAGGGCCATCTTTTCCCCATTTTACCCAGTCGACATTTCCAATCCCGCCCTTCGATGACTTGGGCCGGTACAGCGCCCCTTTCTGGTGTGGGTTCGTACCATACCGTAGCCCTCGCATCCGGCCGTCCACTTTCCATTGGACCTTTGAATACTCGAACACTTTGTCTCCAATCGTCAGCTTCAGCGATAGAGGTAGATCCTCTTCTCGAGCGGTCCGGTATATCCGGCGTATCTCCTGCCCGCTCATCTCTTCACCTTGCCCAAGTAACTCTCTATTGCTGCATCATACTCCGCAGTCACAGCAAACGCCTCTCTAGCCAGCTTGCGTCTCAACTCGTCCGGGAGAGCCTCATGCTTGTCCAATTCCCGGATCAAGACATCATACTGAGCAGGTCTGGTTAAGGGCGCGACTCTATTGTTGAGAAATGCGCCCTTCGCCGCAGCACGGATAAGGGCGACACCTCCAATGTCGATATTGTCGATCGCTCTCCGCAGATTTGCTGGATCGCTCTTTACAACCTCTCGAAACGGATACAAGTTCACAACTACAAAGTCCACCGGTTCAATGCCGTTCTCCTGCAGATACTTCAGTTGCACCGGATCGTTCCAGTCGCCTAGAATTCCAGCATGAATCTTGGGATGGAGAGTTTTCACCAGTCCACCGGGCATCTCAGGAAACCCTGTGTAAGCCGAGACTTCTACGATTTCATGCCGGAGTTTTCGGATCGCTTGGGCTGTCCCGCCTGAGCTAATCACTTTGATCTTGTGTCGTACAAATGCCCCGACTATGTGTTCGAGCCTGGACTTGTCGTAGACCGAGATCAGAGCATTGCCAGTCAAGGATTTTTCTCGCAGAACCTTCTCGAATCCAGCGTTATTATTTAATCTGGTTCCGCGAATGGCGCCATAGTGCCGCGCTACGGCCAGCCGAGTCCTGCTTTTTCGACGGGCAGGATTCTTCTAGCGAGTTTCCCAGCTGCAGTATGCTGGTAGAAGATTGCTAGTGTCAGGAGGCCGGTCAAGCCCAAGATACCTGCTCCTGCCCAGAAGAATGGAAGCGCTGTGACTATGTGGAATATTTTCGCCACTACGTTCATCGGGGTGATGATCTGGTTTTGGGACGTTATTGTCAAGAATACTGTTCCTCCGTTGGCCGCGATAATGGGAGTGTTTGGAATGTCGAATGCTCCCGCGGGAAAAGTGCGTGTGAAGATTACTAGGTACGACTCAACGAGTGTCAGTGTGACAGTGGCCGTGTTTTCGGTCGTTATGTGTGCCGACGCGTAATAGCCAGAAGGCGCATATCCAATCACCTTTTGTAGGGCACTAGTAGAATAGCCAACTGGTGTCGAATAGATTGCGACATCTTGCTCTGCAGGTGCAGGGAGAGACAAGAGTACAAGGCCAGCAATTAGCAAGCTGCAAAGAATGGCGAGAGTGTACCGTTGACGCTGGCTGAACTTGGGCATGCCGGCTCAAGATGATTATTCGATCTAAGCCAGAACTAAGCCCGCCGTACCCTACTCCATTTCCCACTAGTAACGGTTACCCGCTCGCTATGCTTGTTCGAGAGCTTTCGTGATTTCCATGCGCGAAGCTCGTAAAGCGGGATACAGTGACCCAGATACCACTGCTAGTATCGACAATCCAAAGGCTTGCGTTATCGCGCTGTACGGGATGACAAATGGCAAGTAGAACCCGGCAAGAGTCGTGCTGTTGGTGGCTCCCTCTAACAAGAGAAGACCACCCGGAACTGCGAGTAGGAAGCCAAATAATCCCAGTAGAATTCCTTCGCTGAGAAAAAGCCCTGCTATCTGTCTCCTACTCATTCCTTGGGATCGCAAGAGCCCGATCTCCCGCTTCCTATCGGTCACGTTCATGATCATCGTGGCAGTTATTCCGAGGGTGGCGATGAGGAGGGCGAAGTAGAGAACTAACAAGATTATCGTGAATATCCGGTTTATGGTATCCCGAACTAGAGAAAGAAGTTGCCCGAGAGTCAACGAGTTCTCAGCAAAGTCATATTTCGGATACGAGGCTGCAATGGCGCGAGCGATATCAGGCGCTGCTGGTTTGTACTCGGACTTGAGGTTGATCAGGAAGAGAGGGGCACTGTTGCTGCCGCCGAAGAATTGTCTCTGTGAATTGAAGGAGACAACTACGGAGTCGCTGGCAAAGCTGCTTCCAAACTGGATGTACTGTAAGACAGGCCCGGTGAATATTCCTGCAACATGAAACGGTAAGGTTCCATTGAACGTCGTTATGTCCACGATTTGACCCACTAATACATCGAGTCTCGATGCGAGAGAATCAGGTAGGAGGATTGTTTGTGAATTGTTCGCAAGTTCGGCGTAAACTTGCCGTTGCGGAGGCGAATGTACGAACTGGTAGTTTATGATCTGGGGGAATGTTGCAGGGTCAATTGCTAGGACTCCTACCGATGTGCTGTTGCCGTTGGGTCCGAGAGCTTTTGGGTTGAATGGAAGGAGACTTGGTCCGAGGGGTGTTGCCAGTGAGACTTGTGCTAGGTTGGTGAGATTGTTGGTGAAGCTGACAGGTAGGGACTGGTTTGCGATCAAGATTATGTCAGCCCCTAGTGCCTCTTGAATTCCCTGGTCGAGAGCGGTTTGGACCCCGCCCTGGATTCCGCCTAGCATGATGACGAAGCTGAGAGTAATGGTGATCATTCCAAACGAAATCGCGTTTCTAAGCAACCTCCGTCTTCCGTTTCTGGATGCTATGTACCCCACGGCTCCTGAGAATGGTAGGAGCGGTGCAGTGAGTATTCGGCCCGACCGTCCGAATAATATGGCGCCGAGAATGACTATTCCCATTGGGATTAGTGCGACGTCGAGGTATGACACATGAAACGGTGTTAGTCTGGCAGCCTCTAGCGAGCCGACCGTGAGCATGCCTAGGCTAACAAGAGCGATGATTGAATCGGGGATCCGCTTGCGAGAGTTTCGGGCGGATGGCCGGATCGCTTGGATAATATCGATCCGGCTTGCCGAAGCGGCTGGGTAGAGCGATCCGGCGAAGACAGCGGCAAAGCCTGCTCCAAGCCCCATTAGAGTGATTGTTGGGGTGAGCTGGACTAGAGGGAGAGCTGGGATGTGGAGAATGTTCTCCGCAACTGCGGTGAAGCCCCTCGAAAGAATTAGCCCTGTAAAGACACCTGCGATTGTGCCGATGGTGCCAATCAGCATTCCTTCAACCAAGAAGATCTTGAAGATCTGTGATCTGCTGGTTCCGACAGCCCGCATCACTCCAATCTCATACGTGCGTTCGTTCACTGTCATGAACAAAGTGTTGAAGACGATGAAAGCGCAGACGACGAGTGCGACCGCCACCATCACATTTAGCCCTAGCTCAAACCCTGCCGTTTGTCCCGCTATTCTCTGAACAGCTTCTCCCTTTGGAGCACTTACGTTGAAAAGTGGCGAGCCTAGGAGATTCTGAATCTCGTCCCGTACCTGCGGCGCTTTAGTTGGGTCATTGAGAGTTGCGTAGATGTGCGAGACCATTCCCTGAAAACTCAGATATGATTGGAGCTGAGGGAGGTTGACGTAGATCGACGCGCCGATATTACGCAGAGGATGGTTTATTCCCACTACTGACAGGGGAATAGTGACGTTGGTTCTAGTGATGAAATTCGGTGTGATGACGTTAAGGGTGGACCCGATTCTCAGTCCGAACTTTTGGACGAGCCCGTCATCGACTGTCGCCTGGCCTAGGGAGAGAGTCTTTGCCCCGGTAATGTTGAAGCTGGAATAGTCGAAGTCTGTCCCGTTGACTCCCACAAGAGGAAAGAACGTTCTGTTGTCGGTTGTGCCAAACCAGACAAGTCTAACGGCTGTTTGTTGAACTTCAGAGGCACTCTGGACGTTGCTCAGATAGTGGCTCTGGAATACAGGCAACGGGAATCCACCATAACTTACCACGATATCAGTGCGGCCCCAGAGCTTGTTGATGTAACTCGTGAACTCGCCAGTTGCGCTCGCAGTTGCCAGGTTTATCCCCACGAGCAATGCGACTCCGAGGATGACTGCGAGAACTGTGAGCGTGGTTCTCGCTCGTCGCTTCGGGAGGTTGCGGTAGGCAATCTTCGCAGAGAGCAAGATCTAGACTGACCAATTCGTGCTAGTTGGGCTGTGAGAGAGATCGTGCTGGCTCAGGAGGAACTGGTTCGATCGCTCTCAACCTGTAGGACTCCCTAAGACGCTGTTGCGGTCCCTTCGTAATCATACCATCGCGCATTTCAAACAATTTCTCGGCCCGATCCGCGACTACCGGGTCATGGGTGACTACGAGGACTGAAGCGTTCTCCTTTTTCGCTGCCTCGTACATTATCTGAACTACCTCAGTGCCTGTCTTCGTGTCCAAGTCTCCTGTAGGTTCGTCGGCGAGGATGATTTTCGGGTGGTTTGCTAGGGCTCGGGCTATGGCAACCCGTTGTTGCTCTCCCCCGCTCAACTCGTCTGGAAGATGCGTGAGGCGTTCTTTGAGGCCGACTCGTTCCAGCATCAAGCTGGCTCTTTCCTGGGCGGCCTTCGATTTCACTCCGGCGGTTAGTAGAGGCAGTTCCACGTTTTCCTGGGCTGTTAGTACTGGTATGAGGTTGTGGAATTGGAAGACGAAGCCTATCTTGTATCGTCTGAGTTTTGTGAGCTGACCATCCTTCATCCCAGTGATGTCCTCTCCGTCAATTGACACTTTGCCTGATGATGGTTTGTCCAGCGTTCCTATGATGTTGAGAAGTGTCGTCTTTCCCGACCCCGAGGGTCCGGTTATGACTACGAACTCAGCTTGGTATAGGGTGAGGTTGACTCCGCGGAGCGCGTTCACCATGACGTTGCCTAGGTGATATGTTTTCTCTAAGTTCGCAACTTGGACTACGGCGGGGGTCTCCAACTAGGCTCAGTCCGCAGAGGAGTTGACAGAGGCGTCTCGAATATCTTCCTTTCGAGGAAAGCCTTTCCGAAGCGCTTAAGCCCTGAGAGAATCATCCTCGGACCATGGCTGCTAGGATTGTGATTCTCGACATCGAGACGACATCGCTCGAGGCCGACGCGGGAACGCTAGTCAGTGCTGGGCTCATGTCAGACGTCGGACAGGGCGAGTACGTGGAGGCGAAAAAGACGAGCGATGAAAAGCCGCTTCTATTGAAGCTCCTAAACCGATTGGAGAGGTACGATGTCATGGTGACTTGGAATGGCAGGAGCTTCGACATCCCATTTCTCACGACCCGTCTGATGAAACACGGTCTTGATCCTAGACCGCTTCTCCGCAAGTCACATATTGATCTCGCTGATGTTGTGAAGAGCCGGTTGAGACTCACATTCACCTATCTCGACCATGTTTGCGATTTCTTTCAGATAGCGCGGAGGAAGGGCCCCATGGGCCTCGACGTCCCACACCTCCATGTCCGAGCGCTAGAAGGGGACAAGAAGGCGGCGGCGTCTATACGGGCTCATTGTCTCGACGATTTGACGGCCACCCGGCAGGTTTTCCTAAAGCTCAAGCCTCTGATTGAGCAGCAGCTAGAGTACGCCGAAGGGCAGTCTTAGCCCAAAGAATGCCGAGAGAACTGCGAGTATCGCGAGGTATAAGCCGAATAGTCCGAGGCTGATTAAGAGATTTCTTGGCCAGCGCTTGCTCCAGGCGATACCGAAAGGCACGCCTACCGTGAAACCAATGATATGAGAGATGTATGCGATGCTGGGGTCATAACCAAGGCCCGGAATCAAAGTCGGATCGTACACTAGCGCGACGTTGTAGAGGAAGTAGAGCATGGCTACGAGCCCCTGCGGAGCCATGAAGAGGAACGAAAACTTCAGCGGATTCATCAGCATGACACATGCGGCTAGTGTGAAGATGGCCGCTGAAGCCCCGAGCATGCCTGTGTCCGGCGCGTAGAGTCCGAGAGCGGGAGGGAGCAGGAATGCCGTGAATCCTCCGATGAAGAAAACGGCCAGGTGGTAATCCCTGCCGACCATCTTCTCCAGCGTGTTTCCAAACACGAAAAGGAAGAGCAAGTTTCCGAAGAGATGAGTTGGGCTCGCGTGGAGGAAGAGGGCCGTGAAAAGCGTCCAGACCCTTCCGGCTAATAGGTTGTTCCAGCTGAACACGAAATTTGTATCGATGAAGTTGGGGTCCTGCTGCCAAGCCCAGAGGCTCAGCCCTACGCAGCCCAGTATGAGTAGATAGTTGACCCTCAACAAGAACCTCATGGGTGGGGCTCGGCCTCTGGAGGCCTATTTCAGAGGTTCCTAACTACGGTTCAGATGCCCTTCATTCGTTTCTGTTCGTTGTGTAAAGGCCGTTTGCGCCAAACCCTTTTACCCGCCAATAAGCGCGAGGCCTCGCGTTCATCCTTGGGGTATAGAGCCCAGTCCAGAACCCATGCCTATCTGGAACTGACTAAGCCGAAGATAGTGCTCCTGCTGGACTTCACCGCGCTGATGGCTTTCCTTGTAGCGACACGAGGCATCAACTTGTTCAACCTAGCCGTGGTCTTGGTCGCAGGCACCCTCGCCTCTGGTGGAGCGGGCGCATTGAACTGCTATCTTGACCGTGATATCGACCAGAGTATGGGGCGAACTAGTCAGCGGCCGATTCCGAAAGGGGAGTTATCACCGCTCAACGCGCTAGTGTTCGGAATGGCACTAGTAGTCGGGGGAGTCGGAGTCTCCTTGTTGTTCCTCTCTCCCTGGGCGAGTTTGTTCATCTTTCTCGGCGCCGCCATCTACGTTGGCTTCTATACGAAGTGGCTGAAGCGTCGGACGACCCTAAACATCGTTCTCGGAGGATCGGCAGGGAGCTGCGCACCATTAGCAGGCTGGGCAGCAGCCACGGGAAACGTCAGCGTGGTCGCACCCTGGCTTATGGCTCTGCTAGTGTTCGTGTGGACTCCGAGCCATTTCTGGAGCCTCGCGCTTCGAGCTTCCAAGGATTACGCGAAGGCTGGAATTCCAATGCTCCCAGTCGTTGTCGGCGACAAGAAGGCCGCACAGTACATCGCCCTCAACACCTTCCTTCTCGTGCCATCCTCTCTAATCTTCGTCCCGCTTGGAACGTTCGGGATCATCTATCTTGCAATCGCCGGAGTGTTGGGTCTCGGAATGATTGTTCTAGACTTGAAGCTCGCTTTCAACCCGACAAAGGCTCAGGCTTGGACCGCGTTCAAATTCTCCAGCCCATACCTAGCTATTGTATTTCTCGCGATGGTCCTCGACTACCGAATTCTGCACTAGAGAACAGGCTAGAATCCTCGAATCTGTTTCAAGAGGTTCTGGAGAATCATCCTACCATGCGGATGCTCGTCATCCGATCGCTCAGGATGAAACTGGACCCCATAGATTGGCTTCGACCGGTGCACCATCGCCTCTACCATGGAAGTCGTCGATTGCGCGAGATGATGAAACCCGTCGGGAACCCTGGTCAATTCCTGCCTGTGAGATTCAGCAACCACCAGGTCGGAGGGCAAGCCATCGAACAATGGATGCTTCTTGACGACGCTTACTTTTTCGTAGCCGCGGAGCATCTGGCCCAGGTCCCGCATTTGCGCGTGGAATGCTGATCCGATAATCTGGTGCCCATAGCATATTCCTAGAACTGGAAACTCGGCCTTTCTGACAAGGTCTATCTCGGGCTGGAACCGCTCCCTGGTTCGAGGTTTCGAGAGCAGCGCGCTGGATCCTGTAAGAATTACCAGGTCTGGTCCGGATTCTGTAACTATGGCGTGAAGCTCGGGTTTGTCGAAATCTATCGTCTCTATTGACTGTCCAGTGCATCTTTCTATGTTCTGGACTGCTCTCTCGATCTGTTTCGTCTCTTTGTAGTTGTTTACAACTACGATTTTCAAGTTTTAGAGAGCGGCGAGGAGCTTGTCGATTTCCTCCTCTGTATTGTAGTAGTGTGGTGAGGCTCTCAACGCTTTGACTCTGCTCGCGACTGTGATGTTGAGCTTCTTCAATCTCTCATATGTGGCTCCGGGCTCGGGGTCCTCGAAGACCACGATTCCACTTCGTCTGTCAGATTGTAGCGGTGTTAGTATCTTGCGTCCTTTCTTCTTCAAACCCTCGATAAGATGCTCTGTAACCTTCAGGACTCTATGGGACCTTTCAGCCTGATCATGCTTCAACGCGAATTCCAATGCCGCCTTCGCCCCCACGATCGATATTACTCCCCAACTTCCACCCTCAAACATCGTCGCGTCGGGGGCGGGTATTGTCTCTGCGATGTTGAACGGTTTTCCGAAGAGGTCTTGTTGGCTCGTGAGTCTTCTAGCGACTGAGTCTTGGACCCCATGCCATCCGATATAGTTCGGGTCAAGTTCCTTCAGCCTGTCGCGTTTGGTGTAGACGAAGGCTGCACCGTGGGGTCCCTGCATCCACTTGTACATCCCGCAGACAAGAGCGTCGACTCCGTCCTGTCGAGCGTCTATCGGGAAGACGCCCAGGGCGTGGAAGGAGTCGGCGATGACAAATGCGCCATGCTCGTGTGCGATCTTTGTGATCTCTCGGATTTTCTCTCGGCAGCCATTGGTCCAGGAGACGTAGTCTACGGAGACGATTGAGGTATCATCGTCGATTGCTTTTTCCCATTGTTCTAGCGGGATCGTGCCGTTATCGTCTCGGTGGAGTAGGCGGACGTCTTTGGCTCGTCCGTGTTTTTTCTGGAGGTGCCAGAGGTAGATGTTGGTTGGAAAGTTGAGGTCGCTGATGACGATGTTGCCGCTGGGCTTGTAGTTCAGGCTGCTAGCAAGGCCGATGAGCGCGCTGGTGACGTTAGGGACGGAGGCTACCTCATCGAGGCCTACTCCACCTATCATCTTTCCAAATTGCCGACGTGAGTCGATGATGAGTGGTAGCCATTCCTCCCAGTTCTCCCCGTACTCTCGCCAGTCAGCCATGAACTCGTTGATCGCGTTGAGGACTGGTATGGAGGGCGGGCCTGTTCCTGCGTTGTCGAAGTAGGCTCGGCGAGAAGTGACAGGTATCTGTTTTCTAACGAGGTCGATATTCAAAGACATACCCCGAGTCGGAAGAGGCTAATTCGGCCGGGCTGAGTATAAAGGAAGCGTCTAGGTTGCATGGAAGTTCTGGACGCCTGTCTCCGCGATGCAATTCTTGCACCAGAACTGGTTCCTCTCAGGGCTGTACTGGGCATGGCTGTCGGTTACTATGTTTCCGCAGTGGCCACAGCGGACGATGAAGACCTTACGCATTTTGTGATGAGGGAGGTCTTTCTTGTGCCGTTCTATGTCTAGGTCGCCAGGTTCTAGTACCATGTTGCAATTCTCGCAGTAGTAGATTGTCTCGAGGATTGCCCGGTCCCTTTCGTCCACCCAATTCTCAGCCATGGCAGTGCCGGTGTCCTTGACGGAAAAATCGCTTGGTCGCGCCTGTTTTCGCCATTCTAATCTAGATACCCTTTCCCCTGTTCATATAGTATCCAAGACCGGAAAAACCGGCTTCTAGGGCAATATCGTACAAATCGCTACTGTTTTCGCGATTCTTACCCATTGAGCTAAGAACTTCTTCCATCTCGAAGCAAGGTTCACAATCCCCTGTCGAAGGCATACAGGAGAGAGGCAGAGGGAGTTGGGTCTTCCAGAGAAGATTAAGCAGATAGAGGAGGAGATGAAGAAGACTCAGATCAACAAGAAGACCGAGCACCATATCGGCCTGCTCAAAGCCAAGCTCGCACGGCTGCACGAGGAGCTGGAAAGCTCCACCTCCAAGGGTGGAGGCCCGGCTTTCGAGATCCGCAAAGGCGGCGATGCGACAGTCGTCCTCATCGGCCTGCCCAGTGTTGGGAAGTCGACTATTCTGAACCGGTTGACGAACGCCAAGTCGAAAGTGGCGGCTTACGCATTCACAACCCTCACCGTTGTCCCGGGAATTCTCCGTCTCAACGGAGCGGACATCCAGATCCTTGACCTTCCAGGAATAATCAGCGGGGCATCGTCCGGCCGTGGAAGGGGAAGGAGAGTTCTCTCCGTTGCAAGGAACGCAGATCTCGTCCTATTGGTCTTGGACGTGTTTCAACCAGGACAGATACAAGTGTTGAAGCATGAGCTTCATGCAATGGGTATTCGGATCGACCAGAACCCCCCTGATGTGGTTGTCACGAGAGGCAATAAGGGAGGACTAGCTCTCACCACAAGCGTCAAGCTCACCAAGCTCTCTCCGGCAACTGTCAAAGGAATAGTCGAGGCGTACGGGATCAGTAATGGCGGCATCTTGGTAAGGGAAGACGTCACAGACGAGCAATTGATTGATGTTTTGACCGGAGACCGAAGGTACGTTCCCTCACTGGTCGTCCTGAACAAGGTGGACCTGGTGAACGAGCAATATCTTGCCGCGGCGAAGAAGCAGATCGGGAGAGATTTCGTTCCCATATCCGCCGAGAAGGGATTGAACATGGACCTTCTCGCTGAGAGAATCTGGGAGACGCTCGATTTCATCCGTATCTATCTGAAGCGTCCTGATGGTGATGCGGATTTCGAGAAGCCTCTGATTCTTCCAGCCGGCTCGACGCTAAGGGATGTCTGCAAGAAGATTTCTCCCCGATTCGTAGAGGGGGCAAAGTATGCGTTCGTCTCAGGATCCAGCGTGAAATTTACGGGTCAGCGAGTGAGTCTCGATCACAAGCCCGTGGACAAGGATGTCGTTACGATTATGCGATAGGGTACGCTGGAAACTCAGCGGCCTAGATTGAATTCTTCATGAATTGCTCTTACGGCCTCTGGGCCGTCTGTGTGAGATACTACGAAGGATACGTTGTACTCTGAGGACCCTTGTGCCACCATTCGAACATTCACCTTTCGTCTTGCGACTGCAGTGAATATTCTGGCGGCCACTCCTGGGATTCCTTTCATTCCTGACCCAACGACTGCGATAACGCAGGCGTTCTTCTCTTCGGCTATCCTATCGACGTATCCCTGGCCCATCAATGCCAGCTGTAACGCTCTCACCGCGCGGTCGACTTCCCGATTCGCCACGACGCAGGATATTGTTGCCTCAGAGGATCCTTGGGATATCATCATCACGTTGACATTGTTTGACCCGAGTGTCTGGAAGATTTTAGCGGCAACTCCGGGTGCACCCATCATTCCAGTCCCGCTGACAGTAACGATGCCCACGTCCCTGATGAGCGAAACTGCCTTCACAACTTTCCCACCATTGGGCGACTCGCTGGCTGAGACTAGGGTCCCGTTCCCGCTGGGCCTTGATGAGTTCTTGATTCGCACCGGAATCTTCTTCTGTGCTGCAGGTTGCAGAGCTCTTGGATGCATCATCTTTGCTCCAAAAAATGATAATTCTAGCGCCTCGCCAAACGAGACGTTTGCAAGTACAACTGCGTCTTTGACGATTCTCGGGTCTGCAGTCATCAATCCGTCCACATCAGTCCAGATCCAGATCTCTTCGGCCCCTAAAGCTGCCCCCAGCAGTGCCGCAGTGTAGTCGGACCCTCCCCGTCCTAGCGTCGTGACGCTGCCGTCAACTGTTGATGCTATGAACCCTGTTACGATCGGAACAATCCGGCGATTCCACAACGGTTCCAATCGTTGTCGAATCTGGTGATAGCTAGTTTCTAGGAGGGGCTTCGCTTCTCCAAAATTATCATCGGTCGTAATGCCGGCTTCTGCACCGGTGAATGATCTTGCTCTCAACCCAATTGCGCTCGCTGTCGCCGCGAGAATGGGGGTTGACAGTCTCTCGCCGAAGGAGAGGAGATAGTCTCGACTTCTAGGCGTAAGTTCCCTCAGGTGTGCGATTCCTTCGACTGTTCGTTCGAGCTCGGAGTTCAGCTGTCCAATCCGCTCTAAGAGCTCTCCGGTCCCGGTTCTTCCCGCGACTAGGGGGACGATTTTGCGATGCGAGGCTTGAACCTTTGAGAGGATTTTTCTCGCCATTCTCAGTTCTCCCTTCTTGGCGAGTTCGCCGATCTCGGCGAGCTGGTTAGTTGTTTCTCCCATTGCAGAAGCTACGGCGACGATCTTGTTTGAGGGTGAGAGTTTCTGGAGAATCCTTGCCGCGCTTTTCATCTCGGAGGCTCGGGAGAGCGAGGTTCCTCCGAATTTCATGACAAACTTCAATTCTGTTTGTTCCTCTAGAGTGCGTACTCTTTGCGTATGCTGACGAGGTCTCGTACGATGGCGCTGGCGGTTCTTTCGCCTCCTGCTCCAGGTCCGATGAGGGTTATGTCTCCAGCATGCTCTGTGGAAAATGTTAGCGCGTTCAGCGCGTCAGGGACACAGGCAGGATCATCCGCGGAGATGTCCTCGGGTTGTACAGAGGCAGACGATTCCTCGATTCTACCGATGAGTTTGACTCTGGCGGCGTTGGCCTGAGCTTTTCGAAGCCTTTGAGGTGTGATCTTCGAGATCCCCGTTATGTCTATGTCGCGTAGACTGAATCCTTTGTTCAGAATCCAGTTGGCTATGATTACTATTTTCGCGGCAGTATCAAACCCTTCGACATCATTGGTCGGGTCCTTTTCTGCATAGCCTTTCTTCTGTGCCTCAACTAGGGCTTTCCGGAATGTTAGGGAAGAGTTTTCCATTCTTGTTAGGATGTAGTTTGTTGTTCCGTTGAGAATTCCTTTGATATTGGCGATTTTCTCTCCCGGCATGCATTTTGCGGCGAAGTCAAGGAACGGTGTTCCTCCGCCTACCGTTCCGCTGAAGCGGAGCTGTTGGTTTCGATGACGGGCGAGTTCGAGCAGAGCTGGCATCGCTAACGCTAAGGGCCCTTTGTTGGCTGTAACAACGTGTTTTCGGGTTGAGAGTGCTGTTTTGATGTTGGACAATCCTGGTTCGCCGTCTTTGAAGTTGGTGGGAGTTGTCTCTACGACAACTTCGGCATCACTATCGGAGATGATGCGGCGACTGTCATCGTTGCGTCGTCCGCTTCCGGGATACTTTGCTACAGTCCCGTACTTCTCCTTAGTCTTCAATGCAAGAGGTATGTCGAGGCCTGCCTCGTCGAAACATGATCCTTTGCTGTCGACTATCGTAGTGAGTTGGGGTCGGAAACCGTAGGCTTGTACTATTCGTTGTTCGTCTTGATGGAGGATCTTTGTGAGTGCTTGGCCGACTGTTCCGAAGCCAGCGAGTATGATTCTCAAAGGATTCGCTCAAGAGCTTCCAAGCGAGACTCGTTGGTAATTTCGAGATTGTAACCTGTCTGCGATTTTGGCAGTCGCTCCAGGACTGATGGATCTTTCAGACCATGTCCCGTTGTCACGCAGACGATGGTTTCGGAGGGGTCCATTCTGCCCTCGTCAGAAAGTCTCTTCAGGCCCGCAATTGAAGCCGCGCTAGCAGGCTCTACGAATATTCCCTCGAGAGTCGCTAGCTCCCTTTGGGCTTCAAGGATTTGGCTGTCTGTTACCGTTTCCGCGGTCCCTTTCGATTCCTTTATGGCGCGTAGGACTTTGCGCCAGTTTACAGGAGACCCGATCCGGATGGCTGTCGCGATTGTTTGGGGATTGTGAATTGGGTGAATCTTGCTCTGTCTACTTTTGACGGCCCTTGCGATGGGGGCGGCTTTCTCGGCCTGAACCCCGATCATTCTAGGTCGATCTTTCACGATCTTTAGCTGCTGGAACTCGGAGAAGCCTTTCCAGGCAGCGCTAATGTTGCCACCATTTCCGACGGGCAGCATTACAACTTCGGGGACCCTACTGCCTAGCTGGTCAAGAATCTCAAACGCTAGTGTCTTCTGTCCCTCAAGTCTGAATGGGTTGATAGAATTCATCAGATAGAATTCTCTTCTCCGGTCAGCCAGCTCCATCGCTACTTCGAGGGCCTGGTCGAAGTCTCCTTTGACCTGAATGAGCTTCGCTCCGTGCATGATCACCTGGAGCATCTTTCCTTCTGCAACCTTTCCTTTCGGCATGAGAACAATGCATTCCATCCCTGCTCTGGCCGAGTATGCGGCTAGGGAGGCTGCCGTGTTTCCTGTTGAGGCGCAGAGGACCTTCTTCTTACCCAGGTCTCTCGCTTTTGATATCGCGACGGTCATTCCGCGGTCTTTGAATGAGCCAGTCGGATTTTCCCCCTCGTTCTTGACATAGAGTTTCTTGAGTCCGAATTTGCGTCCGAGCCGTTTGCAATGGTGGAGGCCTGTTCCTCCCTCAGCAAGACTAACGATGGACTCTTCTTTCTCGACAGGTAGAAGCTCTCTGTACTTCCACACAGACAGCTGGCGGTTCTTCCAGGCCGGTTCTCTCTTTCCGGCGAGGTCGAATATTACTTCTAGTAGTCCGCCACAGGTCTTGCACCTGAACCCAGCTTCTTGAGTGGGGAAGCCTCTCCTGCATTCGAAGCATTGAAGCTTGTAACGCCACAATCGATCTATTCCCTCCGGATTACGCGTGCTGCTCCAGCAGGGCCTGTTACGAAGAATGTCGATTCAACATTGTTCTTCGAGAACTCTCTGACCATTACCCTTCCGATTTTCTTGGGGTCGTGCTTGGTCTTGTCAACGAGTGCAACTATGCTCGGGCCCGCGCCGCTTATCGCTACTCCACTAGCATGTGCGGCCAGAGCAATCATCCTCACTGATCTATAGCCGGGAACAAGGCTCTCTCTATGAGGTTCCGCGATAGCGTCTTCCATTCCGCTTCCGATCAGGTCGAGGTCTCCTCTGGCGAAACCGAGCGCGATAGCTGATGCTCGTCCAACATTGAGCACCGCATTCCCTGTCTCTATCTTCTTGGGCACGAGGCTTCTAGCGAGACTTGTTTTGTTTTTGCGAGGTCGAGTTTTTGGTGAGACGACAACAACGGAGAGTTTGGCCGGTGGTTTCACGGAGACGGTTCTGAGAGGTTTTCCGTAAGCGATTACGAATCCTCCGAGAAGGGATGCCCCAACATTGTCAGTGTGAGCTGTTCCTGAGACGGCGGCTTCTCCTATGCTGGCAGTCTGTACCAGTTCGTCGCTGGAGAGATCCAGCTGCAGTAGATTATTCATTGCTTGAGTGCAGGCTGCCGCTGTCGCACCGCTACTTCCGAGACCCAGACCGGGCGGAACGTTCTTTTCTAGAGTTATCTCGATGCCCATGTTCAATCCACTCTTGTCGAGCAGTGCTCGGGCTGGTGGACCGGCTGAATTCTTGTTCGGGTCCCTTGGCAGTTCTCTGCCAAATGGTCCGCGGGCTTTGATCGTGATGGTTCTAGTATTGGTTGTCCTGACTTGCACCCGGTCCACGAACTTGTTGAGTGCCAGTGCGAATACGTCGAAGCCTGCTCCGAGATTGGCTGTGGAACAGTACGCCTCGACCCTTACTGCCTTGGCGGGGACCATGTAGCCGATTTCCCGTGCGAGACTCAGCTCTCCTTCGATAATAACTGGTCTTGTACCCACGTTTCTATTTTGAAGGTCTGTGAAGAGCGGCCAAATCGCCTAGAATGAACCCTGTTTCGCAATCTCGGAGGTCAGTTCAAGGTCACCCCTAGATTCGTTCGGGCCGATCGCGTTTTTCGCCGAGCCGCCTAAGCCATGATTGCGCCCTGATCCGCCGGTCTCGCCCATTATGCGCGCTAGACAGTGATCGTTTGGAAAAATAGGGGGACTTAGCGACTCGCCCTTGCGTCGCATGAGTGGGGAGACCGAAACGGTCTCTATCGCGTCTATTCGTAGTCATGAGTAATAGACCATTTTCGTGACGCATAACTGTGTACTTCTCCGGAACGCGTTTCGTAGCGAAGCCTGCTTCTCCCAGCCGAGTTTGATTCTTCCGGGCACGTTCAATGATAATGAAGATGCCATCAGCATGTTTCTAAACGGCTCAGATCATCTTGAAGTCCGTCTGCGGAATATCCGCCCGCAAGACCATTCCTGAGCTTCCGTCCAAGAGTGCGTTGTAGCTTCGTCCCTTGTACTCGTAGGTGATGAACCAGATTGGCGCGTGGATGTATGTCGGTTTATTCACCTTGAAGTTTGTATTGAAAGACGTGATCTGGTCGATCTCTTGCTTTGCTAGAAACCTCTGGTTCACATCCACTTCCTCTCTTGCATGCTGAACTGCCTCCTCACTAGTCATCTCGCTGTTGAGGAACTTCGCTCCGGCATCAATTCTCTTGAAGTCGAACGGAATTTTCCCAGTGTCCGGGACTGTATAGTCTCGGGTTGGAAACTGCGCGCCCTTGCGGCCCAGCACCAGCCAGTCATAATCCCGGTTTATGACACCTTTTCGAGGCGAAGGAGGCGAGATTCTCTCAAGCACTCCTTCGTATGTGCTTGCCGCCTCTATTGGGACCAGCCAGAATGGAAGATACCGCACCTCCAAGGACAGGATCTTGCTCTTTTTTGCGAGGTCTCCGGGTTTCATGAATCCTTCTCTCATCCAGTCCCGCAACGCGTTCTCAACGCTAGCAGCATTGTTGTTGTTGAGGATGAGACTGTGTTCAAGCTGAAACGGCTCGTCTGCCCCGACAACCGCTGTGTAACCGCAATACCGACATGTGGAGACGATCTCTCCAGGGTTCATGTTGAGAGGTGCGCTACAGTTTTTGCATTTTATCTCCGAGACAATGCCTGACAATGTTTCTTCCTCGATTGTTCTAGGATAGAATTAATGAAGGCCGAATTAAGCTCTCTAACTCTGAGGAAAGAGAATTGGCAGGACTCGGCGCTCTCAAGCGGACAATGGGCTTTACGATCATTCTAGTCTTTGCCATCTTCCTCGGTCTTCTCACCGTTATCTCCGCTTTCTTCCTCGACCCTATCACCGGACTAGCATTTGGCCTTGTCGGGGCATTCTTCATCATACTACTCCAGTACCTGATAGGTCCAGTGATTGTCAGACTCACAAGTCGTCTCCACTATCTTGCTCCTGGCGAAAACCGCTGGCTTGAGTCCAAGGTCGGCGAGCTCGCCTCGAAGGCAGGTATTCCAATGCCCCGGCTCGCAGTCTCGCCTGACCCAACACCCAACGCGTTCGTGTTCGGCCGGACCAGCAAAGGCGCTACCCTAGCCGTCCATCAGGGTCTTCTACAGCGTCTAGACGAGAATGAGATCGAAGGAGTCATAGGACATGAGTTAGGCCATGTGAAACATCGCGACTTTATCGTTGTAACCATGATAAGCGCAATTCCTCTAGTCGCGTACATTATCGCCCGATCGGTTCTCTGGGGCGGCATTGCCAGCGGCTACAGCGGCGGCCGCGGCAACAAGAACAACAGCGCAGGACTCCTGATTATCGTGGCCGTTGTCGCCTACGTGGTCTACATCCTTACAACCCTGCTCGCGTTGCGATTGACCCGTCTCAGAGAGAGCTACGCAGACGCATACTCCGCCTATCTGACCCAGCAGCCGAGAGAACTGGAGAGCGCCCTCACAAAGATCGCCTACGGCCTCTCCCTCGCTCCCGGCGAGCCTCACGGCGCGCGAGCCTTCTTCATCGAAGACCCCGCCCAGGCAAAACAGGACGTCGCCGGCATCATGGATCAGAAGTCGAAATATGATCTCGACAGAGACGGTGTCCTCAGCGAACGAGAGCTAGAGGCGGCCATGGAAGCAGAGTCAAAGTCAAACTGGCGCAAAGCCGCTCAGCTCTTCATGACACATCCGCCCACCTACAAGAGAATCCTTATGCTCAGAGAAATCGAGCAGGACATGAACTCAGGAAACTTCCAGCAGTCCAACGTCTACAATCACGTCTAAGAGACACTATCTGGCCTGAGCCGCCGATTACAATAGAACTATAAACGGGAATCACATCTCGATTAGCACGATCTAGAATGCCTCGAGTTCCATGGGCCCCGCTGAACGGCGGAATATTCCTCATTGTTTTCGGTACAATAATGCTTCTCTCCCTGGTCGGGGTTGGGAACCTTAATCCATTCACGGGCATACCGCTGGTCTTCTTGGTGTTCGGGATCTGGCTTATCGTCGCAGCCCTGGTGTTGCCCGGTCCTGACGATCGATACGCTCCCCCAAGATCAATGATCCTCGCATGGGGCGGAATGGTAGCTTTCCTCGGAGCCATATGGTACGTCGGCACAATCGCCCTCACTCTTGTACCCGTCGTCCTTCTGGTCGTACTGGTGGTGGTTGGTATTGGCGCGGTCGGCTACGCTCTGACTCGAGCCGAGGCTAAGAAAGCGCACCCTACAGTCGCATAGGCCGTGTACGATTCCAAGGCTCGCTACGTCCGCAGCCTCTTCTCCAAAGTCCCACTAGAATACGACCTGTTGCTTGGACTCCTCAGTTTCGGCCAAGATAGAAAATGGCGAGCCTTCGTGGTTGAACAAGTTGACCCTCTGTCTGATAGTACGGTGTTAGACGTTGCAACAGGGACAGGACTCCTCGCGGCGGATCTTGCGAACGCGATCGCGAATAAAGGCCTAGTTGTGGGTGTCGACTTGACTCTCTCGATGCTTCAGACGGCAAAGGAGAGACTGAGACAGAGAGGCTTGGCCGGAAGAACGGATTGGGTATTGGCCAGAGCTGAGAGTTTGCCCTTTCGAGAAAACTGTTTTCGTTCTGCATCAATCAGCCTTGCGCTTAGAAACGTGTCAGATGCTCGACTAACTCTTAGAGAGATGGCCAGAGCAACATCTCCTGGCGGTGTGGTGATCTCTCTCGACTTCGCGCGGCCGCCTAATCGGGTATTCAGACTATTCTACTATGACTACCTTCTAGGACTGTTTCCCATCTTCGGAAGAATTGTCTCGCAAGCTTGGGGGAGAACACTATCGTACCTTGGCCGTTCGATCCTGAAATCTCGAACCGGGACCCAGATTGCAGCCCTAATGGTTCAGGAAGAGCTCTCAGATACGAGATCCATTCCTCTGACACAGGGAATCGTCTACGCGGTTTATGGAAAGAAGCGTTCGTAGGCGAGAGCCAAGGTCGGCTTCTTCCTCTTGGAAGAACTGCTCGTCAGGGCGAGTAAGACTTTGAATTCTGCGATAGCGCAACAACCTCGGATTCTCTACTTGGTTCTGACGGCGCGGGTTCAGCTTTGCTCCTGAAGCTCAACCAGGCTAGGAGTGCAAGCGCAATGAATGATGTCGAAGTTGTGTAGAATATGTTTGTTGGGTTCAGAGTGTAGAGAATACCGCCCAGGTAGGATCCAATTACAAACCCCAGACTCTCCAGCGTCAAAAAGAACCCAAATTGTCCGGCTCTCGACGCTCCCTTCCGCACCGTTGAAAGAATAGAGTAGCCAACCAGGCTCGGTGCCCTGGCGCTTCCGATGAGGAAGACCAATGGAAAAGAGAACAACGGATTTCGGGTCAGAAGGACCCCGATGAGGCCTGTTGAAGAGAGGACAAGGCCTAGGGCCATGGTCCCGCCCCGGCTCTTGGCATCTGCTCTCCTACCGAGGAGAATTGCGAAAATGGCCGCGCCCAGAGACTGCAGAGCACCGAGAAGTAGTATGGTCGAGGGGCCCAGACTAAGAGCATCCTGGAAGTAGAGAGGTATGAAGGGCGCGGCAACGCTCCAAGCGAGCGCCGCTCCGGTGAGATAGAGGAGAAGTGTCCCTTCTCGACGCGACTTCGGGAATTCTAGTCTAGGAGCCTTGGCGTCATTTTCCAGCGCGGGTTGTGGTTTCATGAAGAATAGAACCATAGTCGAGATCGAGAAGAACACGAATGTCAGTATGAAGATGTCACGTACTGAAATCCAATTAAGTAGAGCGCTTCCTACTAGCGGTGAGAAGACCACTCCAAGTGGGGCCGATGCCCAAGTTATGCCGAAGTTTGACGCGGATTTGGTTCTCTCGGCAGTTCCTGCGATGTACGCGTTGAAAGCTGGAATGTTGAACCCTGACACTTGGAGAAGAATTATTCCGGGAATTACGTCGGTCCAAGTTCTCGCGAAATAGTACATGAGTGGAGGGGGAATACTCATTGCCCAGCCAATGATCAACAGCGCTTTCAGTTCGTACTTGTTCGCCAGTATTCCTCCCGGAATCATGCTAAGGGCGAGCGCGAGGAACCCAATGGAGAATACGATGCCAACATCGCTGGGGGAAGCTTGGAGGTCTCGCAGATACAATGGCCAGATGTAGTTGTAGAGTCCTAAGCCGAAGGTCCAGAGGAAAAGTGACAGAAATAGGAGCCGTAGGTCTCTGGGAAGGCTTTGGACTGAGGCTAGGAGATTCAGTCGGCTAGACGAAAGCAAGACTCATGGCCTTTGCTCAGGGGTTCGGTGAAAAAGTGCACAGGTCCACTGTCAGGAGATTACACCTGTTGCAATTAGTACTCCTGAGATGAAGAAATAAGAGCCGAAGGAGAGGAGGACGACGCCGGCGATCAGATCTAGCGCCCATCTTGGAACCCGCATCAGATAGTCGTAGGAGAAAGCGCACACGACGAGAAGGAGAGTAAGGCTCGCTAGTGCGCCTATGAGGGTCCATTCTATATTGAAGGCCCCCGCGGCCGCGAGAATGAGACTTGCTTCAAACCCCTCCGTCATCGTGATGCTGAAAACCGGTAGACTGTTTCTAACCGAGAATGGTATTTGCCCTTCCGCTGTTGTGACGCCACCGCTGTGGCTACGATCCTTTTCGACGACTTCCTCGCTCCATTTTTCCATCTTCGCTCTGAACGATTTGCCGCGAAAATAGTACTTGACGAATCCTCGCAGAAACCGGTAGGAAAAGTAGAGTATGACAATTCCCGGTATCAGGTTGATCAAGGCATCTGAGATCGTCTTTAGTGCAAGGAAGGCTTGTTCGACAATAAGGAACGTGAAGATGGATCCGAGGCCTCCAAGAGCAACGCCGAGGAAAACGTTCCTTCTACCGATCTGCTTTATGGTGGCAAGAGAGAGAATCGCGACCTCGCTGCCTTCTATCAGGATAGCTTTGAAGGCTAGGAGGAACGATGCGAGTATGACAACATCTAGCCCAGCCACCTAGATTTCCCATCCGATCCTTGTGAGCTGCCCCTAAGCCTTCTTGAACTATCGCGCGTTCATATCTCTGACGGTGATTTTCCTGGATTAGTGGCCCGAGGCAACTTCACCAAGAACCGGGAAGTCCAGCTACTCTTGGGGGCCCGCGGGTGTTCTCTTTTCCTCAGTTTTCTTGAAGTTCAGAGAGAGAGAGTTGACGCAATATCTCAGCCCTGTTGGTTCTGGGCCGTCCTCGAAAACGTGGCCTAGATGACCGCCACAGTTTTTGCAGAGGATTTCGACTCTGTTCATGAAGAGGCTGTGGTCCGACTTTTCCTCCACGTTCTCTCTTTCGGCTGGTGACCAGAAGCTCGGCCATCCAGTTCCAGATTCGAACTTGGTATCAGATGGGAACAGTGGGGCTCCGCATCCTGCGCAGACGTATATTCCTTTTTCCTTGTTGTGGAGGTATTTTCCGGTAAAGGGTCGTTCAGTCGCCTTTTTTCTCAAGACCTGGTAGGTCTCAGCGTCCAATTGTTTCTTCCATTCTTCTTCTGATTTTTTCATACTCTCTGTAGGTCGATCGCCCGTAAATATCCTAATCGTCGCACCGTATTCTGCCCGAGAACTCTAGTGTACACTGGGAGATTGCGACGCTATGCTAGCGAGTGCGAGTGTACGGTTGTCCGACAAACGGGTTCGCGACTTTCTCATCGCTGATACTCGTTTCTGGCCCGTGGCCCGGATAGACAATAGTATCATCGTCCAAGGTGAAAAGCCGTTTCCTGATCGAACGGATCAGTGTGTCAGGGTCTCCACCCGGTAGATCTGTTCTCCCTATCGATTGGTGGAATAGAGCGTCTCCAGAAAACACGTATCCATCTCCTGACAGGCTAATGCTCCCTGGAGAGTGTCCTGGAGTATGAATCACCTTTACTAAATCGTCCCCCACTGCTATTTCCTGTCCGTCAGCGAGAAACTGGTCGGGTTTGGGTGGCGGAGGAACACTAAAGCCCATGAACTGTCGGACCCGCGTCTGCATCGACTCAAGAATCTCGATGTCTTCCTTGTGGATCGCGAAGGGGATCTGCAGCTCTCTCTTTATTCTATCGACCCCTAGAACATGGTCGAAATGCGCGTGAGTTGCCACGACAAGTTTTGGAGCAGCCCTGTTGTCTTTTACATAGCGTAGTATTCGTTCCGGTTCATCTCCCGCGTCGATTATGATCGATTCTTCTTTTGACTCTAGGATGTAGCAGTTAGTTTGTAGGCGTCCTAGAACTAGCGTGTGTATTCTTGCCATTACGGTACCCGCCGAGTTTCTTTATTCTGGAAGAATATGAACTTGGAGTTGCAGTGCTCTCTAGTATGGGCTTACGAGACCGGTCCGGTCTCGTGGGGATGAGTATCTCTTCCAAAGTCTTGGGATATCTTGGGGCGTAGTAGACAATCCTGAGGTACCCATCGAGTGACTAGGCTATCGAGACCTCCAAAAAGCCTAAATCTGTAACTACGCCGCTCACAGGTTTGGAAAACTATCATGAAAAAAATTGCATCAATTTTGCTCATAGCTTTGCTAACACTATTCTCTGTACCAACACTCGCAACCGGAGTCTCAGCGGCGTACAGCTCGCTTGGTCACATGCGAGTCAATCCAGCCCTAACCATACTCGACAAGTCGTTCAATCCATCGACCGGAGGATTACCCTTCTGCGCCAGCGGACGCCTAGGATCAATTCTCTGCTACACTCCTGACTTCTACAAATCTGCATACAATGTTCCAAGCAGTCTCGACGGGACTGGTCAGACCATAGTCATCGTCGACGCTTTTGGAAGCCCCACACTTCAAGCTGATCTCAACAAGTATGATACGACCTTCGGCCTACCAGCAACGACCGTTACAGTCCTGTGTGGGCCAACATGGTCAGGCGCATCAGCAGATCAATGCCCAGCATTCGACCTTAGCCTCCCGATCGACCAGGCATGCGGTGCCTTTGGATGGTGGGAGGAGACAACGCTAGACGTGCAAATGTCCCATGGATTAGCGCCAGGAGCAAACATCGTTCTCGTCGTTTCCAACGACTGTCAGGACACCAGCTTCAACACCGCAGAGGGTGCCGCGGTGAATAACCAGGCCCTTCACGGCGCAATCATGTCTCAGAGCTTCGGCGAACCTGACGATCTGGTCGGCTGCCTCAACTTCCCGTGCACCATCATCGATCACTCCATCAAACAGCAGGCTGACAAGATTTACAACACTGCAAGGCGAAACGGCTGGACAGTTCTTGCATCCTCTGGTGACGACGGTGCGAACGAAGCGCTGTCAGCTGTAGGAACTACTGAACTCACTGCATCCTGGCCCGCCACCAATCCGCTGAACCTAGCGGCAGGTGGAACACAAGGTAACCCGTACGGAGGCCAGTATGGCCCACCTCCAGGCAGGGGCGGCACGAACTCTTGCCCCGCCAATACAGACTGCAACACTGGGCTCGTCATCATAAACGGTGGAGCCACCGGCTGCGCTACCGCTCCAAGACCGGGCGTACCAACAAGCTGCTTCCCCGTCGGATACGGTGGAGAAGCAACATGGAACGAGTTCAACGTCTTCGGGATACGGACAGCCTCTGGTGGAGGAGTCAGCTTCCAATATGGCAGACCAACCTACCAGACCAACATGCCCCCCAAGTGGAATACAATCTTCGGCAACTCGGTTCAGGGCAATGGCAGACTAACACCAGACGTTTCCTTCGACTCCTCGATTGATGGTGGATTCCTATCGTGGATAGGTTTCATCGGTGCTTGGGGAGTCTTCGGAGGAACCAGTGCTGCTTCGCCGGCTCTTGCAGCAATCGTCGCACTCCTCAACCAGTCCCACGGGAGCCCAGTTGGCTTCCTCAACTCGGCGATCTACCAGCTCGCAGCTAGCAGCAGCTACAGTGGCGCATTCCACGACATCACTGCGGGCGAGAACAGCGATACTCTCGGCCAGTTCGGAGTAGACGGATTCGCAGCTGGAGCAGGCTACGACCTTGCGACCGGTTGGGGAACACCCAACGCAGCCAATTTCATTGCTGACCTATCGGCCATCTGTACTCCTGCTTGCCCCGGCCCATAAGCCGCGACCTCGAGCGAAACAGCAAAGACGAAAGACCGTGCGAGAAGCACGGTTATCCCCCTTTTTCAACGCGTCTTAGAATCGAACCCAAATGCCGATTGAATGAAAAATGACATTCACATATCCTCTTCTCCCGACACAAGTCGAGCAGCAAAAAATGCTGGAGAAACGAAAATTGCCGATGCGGTCTTCGCACGCCATTCGCCCGCTCATTTTCCTTAGTCTGTCGATCGCGATGCTCTTGCTCTTTCCAGGAACCGTTAACCTTGCAAGGGCTGAGAGCTTTGCCGGAACAGTAACTGTCGGGGTCAACCCGGACGGGATCGGTGTCGACACTTCCCTAAACAGGATCTATGTGAGCAACTATGGGAACAACGGAACGTTTCCCAGCACTGTTTCTGTTCTCAACGGTGCCAACAACAGCCTTATCGCCACCATCCTCGTTGGTGTTAGTCCAGCCGGGGTGGCCGTTAACAGCGCCACTCACAGAGTCTACATTGCAAACTACAATTCAAGCAATGTCTCGGTAATCAACAGCGTTACAAACGCCGTCATCGCCAACGTAGCCGTCGGAACACATCCTAGCAGAATCGCTTTGAACCCCGCGACCGACGAGATCTACGTAACAAACTCCGGGGACAATACTGTCTCGAGGATAAACGGTACGACCAATACTCTCCTTGACAATATAAACGTGGGAAGAAGACCGACCGGCATCGCTCTACTCTCTTCGACCAATACAATCTACGTCACAAATTCTCTTGATGGCACAGCATCAGTAATAGATGGGAAGACTCATAGCGTAATCAAAACTCTCCAGGTAGGGAACGACCCGGGAAACATAGCCTCAGACAGTATTACCAACCTCGTCTATCTTGTAAACAGCAATTCCTCCAATGGAATTGTAACACTGATCAACGGGACAAGCAACGATCTTGCGAGCACGATAGGAGTGGGCATCTTTCCAAGCGGTATCGACGTTAACCAGGTGACCAACAAGATCTATGTCTCCAACTCAGGGGAGGGGACCGTCTCGATCATTGACGGATTCACGCTGACAGTCATTGACACAGTAAACCTGGCATTTGGAACTACTCCCGGGGTTGTCGGGGTCAACACTGTAACCAACGAGATCTATGTGGCAAACGGGGGCCGAAAGACGCTCTCAGTCTTGTCGGGACGCTCTACAGGGACGGGTCTGACCTGCAACCCGTCGACCTTGTCTCTGAGCGCGAGTACGACATGCACGGCGGCAGTCTCGGACCTTTCAGGATCCGGAGCCTCAACACCCACCGCGCTCGTCTTCTTTTCCTCTAGCGGTCAAGGCAACTTCAGCAGCGCAAATTGCATTCTCGTAGGTTCTGGGACCACGGCATCATGTTCCATATCCTTCAAGCCAACAGCCTTCGGTTCGGGCCATCAAACCATCTACGCTACGTACAGCGGTGACACCGCTCACATGAGCAGCTCGGCAAACACAGTCGTCACGCTGAACGACGCGTCAGTCGGCGGGACTCTAATTCCGATTTACAGTCATTATAGCATTGTGCTCTTGTCCACCATGTTCATTATCGGAACCCTTGTCCTCGTACTCTATTCTAGAAAGTCGGGAATGAAGAGGTCCTAGCTGTTCCAGAAGGGTCTTGTAGCTATGAATTGTAGCTTGGCCTCTAGCAAGTCCTTGTAGAATTCGTCATCGGTCTCATGCATTTTCGAGAGAACTCTTCCAGCTGTTTGAGGGCCTATACCGTAGACGGACTGCGCGATCACCGCTCGCTTTCCATAAGCGATGACAAGATCAGCAGAACGCCTCGCCTTCGTCAAGACTCTCTGTTCGTTCTCGTCAAGATCTTCCTTGTTCCGCTTCTTGTTGAGGGTGCCAGTTGCATAATTGCTGGACCAGAATAGGGGAGCGAGGAGCTTTGATCCACAAGTGGAGCATTGTGGGTGTTCAGGAAGATTAGCAATAATGGCTTCAGGGTTTAGGACTCCGCAATCGAAACAGAGCATGTCTATGACATGTCCTTCGATGGAGATTTTGAGCCTTGCAAGATTGTCGGCCGCAACGTTCTCGGGTGCTATGAGCTCTGGGATGTCTACGTGTCGGTAGAGAATATGATAGGCTAAGGGTGTAGGTTTGTCGTTTGACTGGAAAAATTGGATTTCCATGGCTCCGTTTTTGACCTGTTTGAATATTTCTTTGACTGCGTCAAAATCGGAATGTTCCATCAGTGCTTCCCTGATAGTCTCGTCGTAGATGGGAGTAAGTCGGAATCTCAGCATCAATTCCTTCATTGCGTCCCCGTACATTAGTCGTCCGCGGTTCAGTGCTCCGAACCTCTCGGCGACATGTTTCATGTGCAGCTGCCATGGGAAATGGCGGTGTAGCACTCCATGGCACGCACCGCCTAGTACTGGTTCCTCGACTCCGAAGATCTGTTTTCTGAATAGGTTTTCCATGTCGAGGTCGGAAGTGTCCGCGGTCATCTCGAAGAGAATTCTATAGGCGTCGGACCACCACATTCGGACAAGGCCTTCGCGGCGGAATAGTTCCTCGATTACTTCACCAAGGGTGAAGTTGACGATGTCTCCGAGGTGTGCGTGGAGGATGATGTATCGGTCAAAGCCTTCGATCAGGACACGTTGGTCAGTTGGGACAGCTGCGCCCGTAGCCTTATGGGCTTCTATTTCTTCAACTACTCGTTTTAACCCGTAGGCGTCGGCTGGCCAAACTTGCGACAATTTTTCAACTGAGGTCGATTTTGCGGTATGCTGGGCAATGTTTTGTTCAACAGTGGCTCTGTAGGCGCCGACCTTGGTTGCAAGGGCGCGGGGGACTGGGAGTATTTGTCCATCCCATCCAGGGATCGCGGCTGTCGGATCGTTGATGGGAAGAACGTAGACCTTTCCGTCATCGGTTATCTGTTTGATCTGCCAGACTCGGCCTTTAACGATGAAGTTGAGTCCAATGCGTGCCTTGGTGATCATGAATTCCTCGCCGAGGATGCCGACGTTTTGCTGGTTCGTGAGGTCTACGACCATGTATCGGCGTTCGTCGGGGATCATGCTCAGGTTTTCGAAATAGTAGAACCTCGTCCTTGAGGTGCGGTAGATCGTGTCGTTCTCTCTCTTGATGTAACCCATCTTGCGCATGAACTCGATGACCTTGTCAAGCGAGTCATTCTCTAGGTCTTGGTATGGGTAGGCTCGCTTGATGATGCTCTTGGCTTGTGAGAGTTCTAGGCTTCCTTCTGAGTCCATTAGCGCTCCGGCGATCTGATGGGCGAGCACGTCCAATGCTCCAACGTGGATATTGGTACGCTCTAGTCGTCCCTCTTTTGCTAGCTCGATAACTCCGACAGATTCCAAGAGGTCTTCGGTCGAGACGGAAACGAGGACTCCGTGCGAGGTTCTTGTGAGGGTGTGACCGGATCGTCCCACTCTTTGCACAAGACTGCTTACTTGTCTTGGGGACATGTATTGGACGACGAGGTCGACGGATCCAATGTCAATTCCCAACTCCAAGGTGGATGTGCAGACGAGACCTTTGATTTCTCCAGCCTTGAATGCCTCCTCGGCTCTAACTCGTTCTTCTCTCGGGAGCGAGCCATGATGAACCATTATTTTTCGGTCCATCATGTTGAACTTGGACCCGAGGAGTTCGGCGTTGACGCGGCTGTTGACGAAGATTAGAGTTGAGTCGTGGGCTTCCACGAGATCATCTACAAGTGTTAGTCGTGCCGCTGCCTCAGGTGTAGTGTAGAGCCGCTGCGCTAGCTCGCGATCTTCTTCTCCGGGCAGTGGGTATTCAACCTTGTACCTGGTCGACTTGTTGAGCGGGATCTGCACTATTTTGACAGGCTGATTACCTCCAAGGAACAGTGCTATCTCTTCGGGGTTGCCAACTGTGGCTGAAAGTCCTACTCTCTGGAAGCCGTTGACGCAGATTTCTCTGAGGCGTTCGAGGCCGACGGTCATCTGGACTCCTCTACGGTCACCTGCGAGCTCGTGAATCTCATCTACAACGACCGATCGAACGTGGCGCAAATGCTCCCTCATTCGTCTACCCGGCAACATCGCCTGGAGGGTTTCCGGCGTAGTAATGAGAAGGTCGGGGGGTTTGAACGCCATCCGTCTCCGGTCTTTGGCCGGGGTGTCCCCGTGTCGAACCTCGACGGAGAACCCGAGCCTGTTCGACCATGCTTGGAGTCGCTTGAGGAGGTCTCGGTTTAGCGCTCTGAGTGGTGTGATGTAGACCAGTGAGATGCCTTGTCTGTCGTTATCGCGAATCATTCTATCGATTAACGGAAGCAGTGCTGCTTCGGTCTTGCCTGAACCAGTGGGCGCGATTATGAGGACGTTGTCGCCTTGGGCGATGAGGGGAATAGCTTGGACCTGTGGAGGTGTGGGTGTTGATATTCCTGTTTCATGGAGCAGTCCTTTCAGAGGGGTAGAGAGGAGGGCAAAGGCTTCCGGGGCCATAGACGTCACTGCGTAGCTGATAGGGTCGCGAACCTCGAAGATAAACTTCCTAGGCGACCAAAAGTATCGTTCTTCTGATCCTTATTTCTTCTCGGTTATTTTCTTCAAAAAGTCCTTGTAGTCAGGGGGTTTCATAAGACCTGGCAGCTCCTTTTTCAAATCCTCTGGTCTGATCATCGTGATCCATCCCTCACCATAGGGGCTCTTGTTGATCAGCTCAGGAGCGTCTGAGAGCGTGTTGTTCACTTCCAGCACCATGCCAGAGATTGGAGAGTAGACGTCAGCAACGGCTTTTACCGATTCGACCGTGCCGAGGCTCTGCATCTGCGCCACCTTCAAGCCTACTTTCGGGAGGTCCACGTAGACGACTTCGTGCAATGAGTTCTGGGCATAGTCGGTCACTCCTACTCTGCACTTGTCTCCTTCAAGTCGGACCCATTCGTGCTCTTTCGTGTAATAGACATCTTCTGGAATGTTGTAATCGCTTTTCACTGTCAGACCTTTCCCGGAAGCCTAAGCGGAGAGGTGATTCGGTATAAAGATTCCAAGGGAGGATTTTTCCTGACGCGCCATCGCGTTTATTTCTTCTCGCTGAGTCCGTGGGTGGTTCGGAGTCAGAGGCTTGTATTCTAGTCTCACTGTCGTATTTGTTCGAGCAGTTTCGAGATTTCTGTCCAGCTTTCGACTCTGAAGACTTTGCGTAGTTCGGGGACTGTTCTGTTCCATGGCCGGCTGTATAGTATTCCCCACATTTTCGGGTTGCGTGAGATCAAGGGCATCAGTTCTGGGGCGTCGTCGATGTAGACATCATAGTTTAGGAATATCTTGTCTCTCCATCCTGGGACGCGTACGAATCGCTGGTATGGTATCTTGTGCTCGGCGAGCCAGCTCTTGGCTGCGCTGACGCTCTCTTTGCTTCGTCCTGTCACGACATCGATTTGTCCCGAGCGGGCTATTTTTCGGACTTTTTCCGTCAGTCTCGGTTCTGTCGGTGGGATGCTTTCCCAGTCATCCCATGCTTCGTCCAAGAACTGGAAAAACTGTTCCCTGGTAATTCCCAGTTTTCGCCAAGACGCCCACGTGTCGAGATCGGCAAGCTTGAAGCTCGTGCCTAGGAACTCGTTGGCGCGCTTGCACCACGCTTCCATCGTCTCAGCTAGGACCCCGTCGAGGTCGACCGCGATTTTCAATCGCTCATTTTGAGAACTAGACAATTGATGATGTCATGTTAGGGCGCGAGAGTCTTTAACCTTGAGTGGGGTCCGCATCGTCATGCCGAGTGAGATGTCTCTACTAGACGGGATCAACTCTCTTAGGTCAGTCAGAAAATTCAAGCCTGACCCGATCCCCGAGGACAAATTGAAAATCGTCCTCGAGTCTGCGTCAAAAGCAGCCTCCGGAAGCAATACTCAGCCGTGGGAATTTGTTGTAGTTCGGGACGAGAATGTGAAAGCTCGTCTCATGGAGCCAATGTTAAGGACTTGGCTTGCCAGGCTCGCCAGTGGCACGGGAATGTCTCTTCGAATGCGCGATGTTTACGATGAGGCTACCGAGATGCTTCGGAACACCGAGAAAGTGCCTGTAATAATCTATTGTTGCGTTGATCTCAGCCGTGTTGGCAAAAGTGAGGAGGTCATGTATGCAAGTATCTATCCCGCCGTCCAGAACCTCATGCTGGCAGCCCATGCCATAGGTCTGGCTACATGCCTAACCGTTCACGGATCAACCTCGGCCCGTGGAGAGCCTGAGGTGAAGAGAATCCTCGGGATTCCCGAGCACGTTAAGGTAGCCTGTCTGGTCTACCTTGGGTATCCAGCGGTTAGACTCGGTCATCCTATTCGGAAGCCTATCGAGAAATTCGTCCACAATGATCGGTGGTAAGCGTGCCGTCTTCAGACTGCCCGTGTTTCTAAGCCCAAAATGAACCCTGTTCGGCGATCCGGGAGGTCACTTCAAGAGCACCCTTAGATTCATTGGGCTAAGTCGCCGTTTTCGCCAAGCGATCCAAGCCAGAATTGCGCTCTGATCAGTAGGACTCGCCTGGAATCCCTATCCGTCAACGAGTGTTTTAGGAAATAGGGGGTCTTAGCGAGTGAGCTTCGAGTTGTATGAGGGGTTGCTGCGACCTTCTGGTTTCATGAAAATCGTCCGTTATCAGGCCTGATGTCGATTCTAAGGCCACTAGGTCAACTATCCCCCAAGAATCATTCGGGACTTGCCGAAATAATGGCAGGTTTCGCCGTTACAACCAAGCGCGGATTGTAACTTGAACCGCGGGAGTCGCCAAAATCCAGGCCAGAGAGAAAATCTGCCCGTGAAAAAGTGAGGTATGTTTCAGGCATCTTGCGTGGCATGAGCGGTTCCCGATGAATCCATGTGGCCGAGAGTTTACCCCGGGAGTGAGACTTCTATTGTTCGCTGCCCGTCGAAGTCTCTCTGTTCCTGTCTTCCTCTCCGAAAATAGAACTAACATCGGAGAGGGTCGAATTTGTTTCGGCCGACGAAGCTCCGAAGAGGGAACTGTCTGAGGGCACCTGCCAGGACGGTAGTGTTGTGTCGGGGCTCGGTGCAGAATTTCCAGATTCTATTTTCGTCGCGGGCTTCGGTTTCTTTCCTTCCTTGACGTATACTATTATGATCTTGTATGACTCGTGGCAGCTCTTGCATCGTCCGGCTTGGACGATTCTCTTGAGCTTGAGAGTATGCGTCTTGCAGTTGGGACAGTCTATGAAACGGCTGCGTGCAACTGGTTCTTCCTGGTTGACAGTCTTCATCTGCGTAAAGCCTTCAACTCGCCAATCACGACATAGCCGTTCTGTAACTAGTGCGATAGACTAATCGTCACCTATTTTTCCCAGTTTCAGAGACGAACTCTTGTCTAGTCGATCCAACCGGAGTGTCACAGGAAGAAATCGGAAAAGACTGCTAGTCTCGTATTTCGCGCGCGTTGGTTTTGACACCCTTAAAAGTAACGTAGCACAGGAAACTGACCATCAGGGAATGGTTCCAGGTTGAGCCAGCCGAGCAGTTCTTTTTACGACAGGGCAAAGTCCCAGACCAATCTCCAGGAGAAAGTCATGCTCCTTATCCCCGGATTTCATGGATATAAGGAGAAAGAGATACGTCGTGAGTCAGATAAGCTTCTCAGAAACCAGATCTACCAGAAACTGTCCAGTGCAGAATCACAAGCAAAGGACACATACAGGTCTCTGGTCAACCAGGGTATCAACGACACGTGGGACGACACGGATCATCTAATGGCTCGGCTCGATAGGGTTGTTGAACGGATCAATCATTCGGAGTACGGATACGCCGGCTTCTTTGATGTCACAAAGGTCAAGGAGCCTGACTTGGACCGGATGATGGACTATGACTATCAACTCCTACAAATGACCGACAGTGTAACGACCGCCATTCAAGGGCTCAAAGATTCTGTGGACAATGGACATGTTCAGGACGCGAAGGGCAAGATCTCCGTCGCGATGAAAGCCGTCGACGCGCTCGAGACCGCGTATAATGGACGCAAAGACGTAATCCTAGGAGTCCAACAGTAATGCCACAGGTCATAGAATGGAGAGCAGCAGGTCCAGACGATATCGTCTGGCGATACCCGGTAGAAGAAATAACAAACGCCGCCCAACTGGTAGTTCACGAGTATGAGACAGCAGTCTTCCTAAGAGACGGCAAAGCCTACGACGTTTTCCCGCCGGGACGACACACCCTTACAACACTCAACCTACCTCTCATAACCTCAGCATACCGGATATTCTTCGGCGGCAAGACCCCATTCACTGCCACGGTGATATACGTCTCCACGAAACAGTTCGCTGGCAAGTGGGGCGCGAAGGCCCAGACAACGGAGCTGGCTCCGTTGATGGTTCACGGGACAGCTTGGCTTAGGATAACCGACTCGAACCTGTTCGTTAACGAGGTTGTTGGAGGACAGGGTGCCTTTAGCACTCCGCAAGTGGACGATTTCATCCGAGGATTCATCAACGAACGAGTCATCGATGAAATGTCCAAGTATGATCTTCAAACAGCCTTCACACAGCTTGACAAGGCATCGGTAACCGTAAAGGTCAACATCAACGATGCTCTGAAAAGAATCGGCACCGACCTTGTTGATTTCAAGTTCGAAGGAATCGATACCTCCGACCAGTTCCGAGACCGACTCTTCTGGATCAAGCAGAAAGCAGCCACATCAGACGTGCTGAGAATGGAGACCGCTAAGGACATTGGTTCAAGCATCGGCTCCTCTCCTGGCGCAGGCTTCGGATCGGGGATGATGCTCATACCCCAAGTGATGAACGCGCAGATGCAACCCTCAGTGCAGCCCCAGGCCGCACTCGTCGCATGCCCCAAGTGCGGAAACGGGGTTCAACAGGGCGCGAGGTTCTGCCCGAACTGTGGAGCAACCATGTTCGTCCCCGCCCCTGCTCAGGCCATGACGCCCTGCCCCAACTGTGGAAAATCTGTCGCTGCCGGGACCAAATTCTGTCCCGAATGCGGGCAAAAGATGTAATAAAAGCATCCATTTCTCGGCTCGCAGTCCAGCCCGACCCCATGTGATAACTAGGGGTACGAATTACGCGGCATTGTCTTATCTCAAGACAAGGGTATAAGAATCGGGCCCACCGAAATAATCCTGTTCCTGAAAGGTTACTAGAATAGCCATGATAAAGAAGCTGGACGGGCAGTTCGTCGTTCCGGGAGTAAAGCTTGGCGTTGTAGAGGAGTTCATGCCCGGCCGTGGAACAACCGAGGTAGACGGAACAGTCTACTCGGCCGCGACTGGAGTAGCAGCAGTCGATTCCACCCGTCACATAGTTTCGGTAAGAGCCTCCGCCGGCCCCCCTGTCGTCCCTGAGGAAGGCTCCACGATCATCGGTGTTGTCGAAAAGGTCCAAGAGAAAATGGCCATCATCAACATTGTCGTAGTTGATGGCCACAAGCTGCAACCACCTTTCACGGGCATGCTGCACATTTCGAATTCCAGTCCGAGATTCGAGCGGTTCATGGGTGATGTCTGCAAACCCAACGACATCATTCGTGGCAAGGTCATCGATGTAAGCCAGCGTATACCCAAACTGACGACTGTCGGACGGGACATGGGCGTGATCAAAGCCTACTGCTCTAGGTGCGGCGGTGAACTCGTACTGTCGGGAAGAATTCTCCGGTGTACGCAGTGCCTGAACGTTGAAAGAAGACGGTTGACCGACGACTTTGGAGCTGGAGGAAACGTGCCAAGTTGAAAGTCAACGTGTTGAAGAAATCGAAAGGATTCCTCAAAGTCGAGGTCGAAGGTGAAGGCCACACTTTCGGGCATCTCATGCAAGCCGCTCTTCTAGAAGACAAGACTGTTGACTGGGCAGGCTACGACCTTCCCCACCCGCTCTTCACCAGACCCATCATAACACTAAGAATGAAAGGCGAATCATCTGCCGAAAAAGCCTTGGAGCGAGCCGCGAAAAAGGTCCACCAGGACACTGACGAGTTCATAGAAAAATTCAGTGCCGCAGTAACCGCCGAAGCTGAAAGTTAACCTCCCGTTGGACCGCCCTCTGCCGTTGAAGGGCATCATCTTCGATTTTGATGGCACTCTATACGGAGACTGGAGGCTCTGGATTTCCATAATCGAAGAGACACTCGGAGAATTCAATCTCTCGGTCACAGGATACGAGGCTCTTGAGCTGGCAAGAAACGAGATCAGAGGCGGCCGAGCAAAGGGGACCATCAAGATAAGCGGAATCGCCGTCTCCCTCGCCAGAGAACGAGGACTTGAGCGCGACGAGGAGGTTCGCTCGCGTTTCTTCGAGAAGCTCGACACAAAAATGGATGAGACAGGGCCTGGGAACGATCTAGTTGGAATATTGGAACGGCTTCAACAGAACGGATTCGTGATGGGGTTAGTGACCTTCGTCCGAGAGACACGGCTCACGAGGCGTTTGGACTCTTGGAAGCTTGGAGACTATTTCCGCTCCGCGATTACCCCGGACCATTTTTCAGAGTTCAAGCCATCACCCCAACCCTACCTCAAAGCCATCGATGACTTTCATCTCGCACCGAAAGAATGCGTTGTGGTCGGAGATGAGCCTGTGGATATGCTGGGCGGAAAGCGGGCGGGAACCAGAACAATCGGGTTGCCGCAAGGATTCTATTCACGAGAAGAATTAGAGGAGGCAGGAGCGGACATGATAATAGCCTCGCTCAACGTGTTACCATCTGTCCTCTTCAAATGAGCGGTAATCGTCTGGTCTCACGGTAATCGCAATGAACGATGATGCTCTTGGGAAAATTCTAACAGACGCTGGGCTCGCTCAGTTCGGAGACTCCCTTCTGAACTTCGCTTACTCGATCGCCCTAACGGAAACCACCGGTCGGCCGAGGGGAACGAAGGTCCAAGACAAGATCCTCGCAGATGCAGCGGCAAGAGCTGGATTGAGGAAGCTCCTACCGAGAAGAGTGGGCCGAGGAGACGTCGCTAACAGTCTGGAAGCTTTACTGGGGCACGCGTGGTTGCAGAAAATGATCACACTTGAAGAGATCGTATCATGTCTCAAGGCAGTGAATCTTGACCCTAGCAAGAACTTCTCAGTCTTAGCGGACGTGGCCTTATCCAAGCTTCGAAAGCAACCATGACGCGTAAACTCATCGTCAAGAAGGAGATTAGGACACTCGGACTCGACCTATGCAACCCCCAGCATTTGGTGGGTGCAATCGTGAGGGGCGGTGTATACATGGACGGGGTTGAGGTCTTTCCGTCCAATCTAACTCTAAACAGCAAGTCAATTGGATCTGCGATTTTTGAAACGAGATTTTTTCCGGAGCTCAGATTGATTATGACTCATGATCCCGAAACGCGACTCGACACCGAGGTCATAGAGAGGTTTACCAGGCTGCCAGTCATTCAAGTCAACTCGGTGAGAAAGAGGAATCCAAACGGTTTCAAACCATACAAGGTTGGCAGGAAAGAGTTGGAGGTAAGGAGTTCCCTTGTGCCTAGGACGGTTCAGGAAATACTCTCCGCAACCTGGACTACAGGAACGCTTCCTGAGCCCCTGCGCATCGCTCACTTACTCGGCAGATCGAGATTCTTTCGAGAAAAACACGCCTTTCCAAGCTAACAAATAAATTCGTCGCCCGTCCCTATACGAGACGAACGTGTTTTGCAGTTCTGTCCGAAATGCGGGTCCACGCTATTACCCGCCAAGAGAGAGAAGAAGGTGTTCATGGCCTGCGGAAAGTGCGGTTACACGAGCAACCGCGGCGACAAGCAGGTCAGCAGGCTGGCCCACGAGAGAGAGAAAATCGTCGTCATAGGCCGCGAAGAACAGAAGATACGGACCCTTCCGAAGACCAAGGCTGAATGCCCGAAGTGCAACAATCACGAGGCGTTCTACTGGCTCGTCCAGACGAGAGGTGGAGACGAGTCCTCGACCCAATTCTTTAGATGTACCAACTGCGGAGCCACATGGCGGGAGAACAGCTAGAATTGCTAGAAAGCTCAATAGCCGAAACATCGGCCAAAAAGGAGAAGCCGGCAAACCCCATGTTCAAAGCCACCATGAACGACGCCCGGCTCTTCCGCAATCTAATCGGAGCAATATCAAGCCTGATCGAAGAAGCCGACTTCAACGCCTCTCCGGACGGGATCAAATTGCGCTCCATGGATCCATCCCACATAGCCATGGTCGACTTCGAATGGCCCAAAACGGCCTTCGACACATACGAGTGCACCGCTCCAACCAAACTGCGCCTCAGCGTCTCAAACCTCCTCAAACTATTGAAGAGGACGAAGAGCGATGAATCTATTGAGGTCGTTTATGATGATGCGAACAAGAAGCTTAACATCACCCTCAAAGGCAGCATCGTAAGGAAATTCATAACACCAACGCTCGAACCTTCCACCGAAGAAGTTCCTACACCGAAAGTCCCATTCAACGCGAGAGTCAAGATCACAGCAGCAAGCCTGCGAGACATTATCGATGACGCACAGTCCATAAGCGACAACGTCAAGTTCGAAGTAAGCCAGGAAAAATTCGTCGTCAGGGCAACAGGCGAGCTGACTAGCGCGCTGATAGAACTGGACAAGGGAAGCGATGCCATACTCGAACTTGATGTGAAGGAACCGGCGAAGGCAACCTACAACCTGAACTATCTCGGAGAGATAATACGAGCAGGCTCAGGAGCCTCAGAAGTCACATCTCTCGAGTTCTCGACCAACATGCCAATCAAAGTCGAGTTCGAAATGCCCCAGCAAGGAAGGCTTCTTTATTATCTCGCCCCAAGAATAGAAGCCGAATAAGGTTCTGTTGACTCTTCGTCGGTTGAAATTCTTCTAGTCGTGGGTCGTTGTTGAAGACTCAACTTGTCTCCATCGACTTTGAGGATTGGGGTCGCGTTCTCCGGTTCCCGTTCTTCTACCATTGCTTCACCTGGAGGCCCGTTGGGGCTGAACCTCAGCCCTCCCGCGGCAATGTTCCTTGCCGCGTTTTCATCCCTGTCTAGGAACGTTCCGCATCTGGGACACCGTAGTCTTAGTAGCCGAGGATGTCACGGCTGAGACGGGCATACGATGCCGATGAGAGAGTCTTGAGACTCGAAATGTTCTCTTCTATCCCGATTGCGATGCAGACGTTTACCATGCGTCTGAACTCATCTAATAGCCAAAGGAGATCGTCCGAAGCCTGATGCTTCTGTCTGACCGACTTGATTGATAGCAATCGCGGGGTTCCTCACTAGAGTCCGAGCTCCGACTGATAATCGATAGAGGAGCGCGAATAGGACCGAAGCACCCGACAGTTAATATGCGGTCGCATCACCCGCAAGGTTGACAGAGCCGAATCTAATGTTAACAAGGGCTGACCTAGCCAAGTACCCCTTCCTCAACGAAGCCTCCGACTACATCAAAGAACTAGGAATTTCTATCGAAGACATCGCAACACCAGACTTTAGCCCAGTCCTAGAGAGAGCAGAAAAAAGGTTGGAAGAAGCGCTCTCAAAGGGAAGAGTCTCGAACGAGTTCGGAAACGAAAACGCCGAGATCCTCTCGTTCCCAGTCTCCAACCTAATCCTCAGTCTTACAGGGGAGGAGAGAGCGCAGAGACGATTCGCGCTCGCGGAAGCTAAGAGGGCGTACGAGCTGCTCCGACAGGAAAGCCCAGAGAAACTAGACTATATCGCCCGAACGACCTTCGGCTGGAAGCTAAAGAAAATCGACGCCCAACCCGGAAAAATATTCTACGATTTTGCCGTCTCACTCGCCGATTATCTCAGGAATTCGGTTCATCTCAAAGAACCGCGATGGAAACTGCCGAACAGAATTCTCGATCACGGCCAGGTCTACGCGACTCGAGAGGAACTGGCCCGTCTGCTCGAAGAAGAAGTCAGGACGCGAATAGTGGACAGGACCGGAAAGCTTCCCGGCGAAGTACCGAAGCTTTTGCAGCCGAGAGTCGAGCGGACCCGAGGACTCATCACCAAGTGGCTAGGCATCCCATCCCACTACGAACTTCCACAAGTACCCACGCCAGAGGCAATGCCTCCATGTGTCAGACATCTCATAGACAATCTTGCGGAGGGGAAGAATGTGCAACATATGGGCCGATTCACCCTTGCATCATTCCTTGTCAATATCGGGGCGGGAGAAGAGGAGATCGTCAAGACATTCAAGCCTGCCAGCGACTTTTCAGAGAGAATGACCCGCTACCAGGTCGAGCACATCGCCGGCAAGAGAGGTGGAAGAACAAAGTACACCTGCCCCATGTGCACGACCCTCAAGACACACGGAGTCTGTTACAAGCCGGACAAGATCTGCGAGACGATCCGAAACCCATTGAGCTACTACAAGCAAAAGGCTAGAGTATTGACCGGACGGGGGCCTAGTCGTGAACCCAGCTGAACAAGCCATCAGACAGAAATTCCAACAATACTACCTCGACCCGAAAAGACAGCTGGACCCGCCTCCAAGCCCCGCTGAGAGAGAATACGGATTCCTGCTCTTCAACGGGAAGTTCATGGTTAGGCACCGCTCGTTCAAAGACTCCGGATCACTCCTTAGAGCTATCAGAGACCTCGTCCCATTGCATGTCTACTTCTCCACCGCATACTATCGCGAACCCACTGCACCGATGGAAGAGAAAGGATGGACAGGCGCCGATCTCGTCTTCGATATTGACGCAGACCATCTCGACACACCATGCAAACCGGACCATGACAGCTGGAAATGCAAAGCCTGCGGCACAGCAGGAAAGGGAGGAGCTCCAAAGCTCTGCCCAAAATGCAAGAATGACAGAATGGAAGAACAGACATGGCTCTGCGATAGATGCCTCCAACAGGCGAAAGAGGAGACCGCAAAGCTACTCGAGATGCTCTACACAGATCTAGGAGTAGACCATGAAAATACGAGACTATTCTTCTCAGGACATCGTGGATACCACGTTCACGTTTACTCCAAGCAAACCTCACAGCTCGGAGAAGAAGAACGCAGGGAAATAGCAGACTATCTCCTGGCTCAGGGATTGGATCCACAACTTCACGAACTAGAGGAGACCAGTGTCGGCGGGACGAGGGTAGCAGAAGGCCCGCTAATGGGTCAGCCGGGTTGGAGAGGACGAATCGTTGCAGGAATCTATGATATTCTCGGAAGCGAGATCGACCAGATAGGCCTGACCTCGACGCAGGTCAGCGCCCTGAAGTCCTGGGACAGGGAAGACCTGCTTAGGAAACCATTCTGGGGTTCCGTGAAAGGTGTCGGAATGTCCACATGGAAGACCCTGGTGTCAAAGGCCGTCGAGAAAAAATCGGCAGAGATAGACTCGGTCGTGACAACGGATATACACAGACTAATCAGAATGCCCGGAACCCTCAACGGCCACACAGGATTGATGGCGATGAAAGTTCCCGAAGAAAGACTCGACGAGTTCGACCCGTTCACAGAACCTTTAGCGTTCCAGGGTCAAATAAAGGTCAAGGTCCTGGAGTCACCAAGCTTTAGACTCGGGGAAGAACGGTTCGGCCCCTATCGCAACGAAATCGTCGAGTTGCCATCTGCCGCCGGCATGCTCCTTCTCTGTAAGCACCGAGCAGAACCCACCGCCTAAACTACTATCAAGATATTATTAGCCCGTCAATAAGCTAGCTCTATCTTAAAGAGAGATGCTGTGCCACGGCCACTATCTACGATGAGACCATTGAAGCATGGCGACGAGAGTTCCACAGCCCCGAACTACAGGAACTCAGGCCCGAGTTCTTTCGAGACGTAGCAGCATATGTTAGAAGATTGAAGGAAGCTCAGAGAAATCTAGACCAACGATCCCTCAAAGCCAGACTTCTCGAAGAAGAAACAAAGCGTATAGAACGACTAGCGGTCGAGCTCATCGACCGGAGACTCGCGAAAATCTGGCATGCATCCCAGACAAACACCCAAGTCACGGCCCACTCATCCGAGAAGTGGACTCAGGAAGAACTCTCCACTCTTGCCCGCCACTATAGAAAGTTCAAGGAAGACACAGCTCAGGGAATAGAACCCTCTAACTCTCCAGAGAAAAAGAAGGACACCCTACTACTTCGATTCGTCAAAGAAATGCCCTCTATCATAGGCGTCGACCTGAAAACTCACGGACCATTCATCAAAGAAGACATTGCAGTCCTTCCGTACGAGAATGCTGAGAGCCTAATACGACAAGGCACAGCGGTCGAGATAAGACCAAGCCACGGGGATAATGGATAAAAGAACCCCTCCGCCCCCAAACCAGCCTTCCCCCCACGGTGAAAGAAAAACGAAGTATCCCAAAGAGATCAACACCTACTGCCCCAAATGCAAACATCACACCGCCCATGCCGTCGCAGTCTACAAAGCGGGCAAACAGCGGACCCTATCGTGGGGAGCCAGACGACAAGAAAGACGAAAACACGGCTACGGCGGACAGAAATTCCCCGAGCTGAAACGCACTGCCAAAACAACCAAGAAAGCACTTGTCAAACTGAAATGTCGAACCTGCAACTATACGATCGAGCGGCTCGGCATCAGGCTGAGAAAACTGGAGGTTTCTAACTAACCCTTGCGATGGGAACTAATTCCAAAACCCCGGAGCATATTCCTAAAGGTCAAATGCCCAAAGTGCGCGAATGAACAGGTAATCTTCGAAAGAACTAGCAATTACGTGAAATGTACCGTATGCGATGAGCTTCTAGCCCAACCAACGGGTGGAAAGGCAGAGATCAGAGGAGAAATATTACAGCCCCTCGCCTAGAGGGAACTGGGAAGAATCGAGTTGAGTAGCCAGGCTTCACAAGCGCTAATGCCGGAAGTCGGCGACCTGGTCGTTGCAACAGTAACCAGAGTCGAAGACTACGGCGCATACGTGAAGCTCGATGAGTTCAGCGGGGTCGAAGGTCTTGTTCACATTTCCGAGATATCCACCACGTGGGTCCGGAATATCAGGGAACACGCGCGACAAGGCCAGAAACTGGTTCTGAAAGTCCTCCGAGTAAGCTCTCAGCGCAACCAGATCGATCTCTCCCTCAGAAGGGTAACAGGGAGGGAGAAATCGGAGAAGATGCTGGAATGGAAGAAGGAGCGAAAAGCCGAAGCGATCTTGACGAGCGCTGCTGATAAGCTGAAAAAGTCGGCCGAAGACGCTGAGGATATCAAGAAAATTCTCCTAGACAAGTTCGGCGGACTCTACTCTCCGCTCGAAGAAGCCCTGGACGAGGGTCCTGAAGTTCTCGTGAAGGTCGGTCTCTCTGAGGAATGGGCCCAAGCAATCACCGAGGTCACAAAAAGCAAAATCCGACTCGAGAGGTCAAAGGTGCGAGGAACCGTTGCAATAACATGCCACAAACCAGGGGGCGTCGAGATAATCAAGCAAGCCCTGATGAGCGCTAAGAAGATTCGCAAGCCCCGGGGCAGCGAGGTAAAAATCTACTCGATTGGCTCCCCCAGGTACAGGATAGAGGTGGAAGCCTCAAGCTTTGAGGCAGCCGAGAAAACCCTCAGCTTAGCCGTGGAAGAGGCTCTAGGGACAATCAAGAAGGCTGGCGGTGAGGGAAGGAAGCTTGGATGAAATGGCTGATGAGGCGATGCCCGAAATGTTCGAGATACACCCTCAAAGAGGCATGTCCAGCTTGCGGGACTCTCACTAGAAGTCCTCACCCGCCAAAGTTCTCGCCAGACGACAAGTACGCTCGACAAAGAATGGAAGGGTCCAGCGGACCCTCAGAAGTCTAGAGAATTCTCTTACATGAAACTCAGAGGCTGAGGCATCGTGAGCGCGATGTCCAAAAGCTGAGCCGGATCACCCTGCCACCTTGCCCGGACCAGAACGTATTGCTGGCCAGTAGGCAGATTGGTAGTCCAGTTATAGCTAAAGTGACCCGCAGTGGCATTTACGTTTGCTATGAAATTCCAACTGGTTCCAGTGTTAGCTGAGTATTCCAGAATAACCGGAATCTTGTCGGTCGTGGTGTCAATTGGTTTACCTGTCGAGGTCGAAAGCGTTCCGGTGATGGTAGTGCTTCCACCCGTGGGCTTGACAATGGCCGGGGTAAGCTGGGCTGTCATCAGTGGTTGGTCCGGATATTTTAATGAGTAAACAAGAACGTATGAGGATGAGGAGGCGAAGTCTTGGACGAAAAAGTGGGGCGTGGGAGGTCCCGTATCGTTCCTATCAGTTGGCAGCCCTCCTGGATAGCTGCTCCGCATTAGTAGCCCAAGAACAGTATTGCTGGTTGGAATCTGGACAAAGTTAGGAGACGTCCCGATATTGCTTGTAATTCTCTCATCGGTGGTCTGGTTACCAATGGTCACGATTCTGTGGTACTCTGACGTGCCGGTCGAGGCACTCGTGATTACTTGGCGGTAACTTACTTTGGCAACCCCCATCGGAGTATTGATGGAAGTATTGTTGCCTATCCTGACCATCCAGTACCATTTGCTGTCATCCCCGAAGCCGCAGAAAGGCGGACCGTTCGAGCCGCATAGCCCACGGTTGTAGCTGATGAAGATAGCCACATGGGTGACCTTTTCTTGTCGCATTATCTGGACAGCAAGGGATTCGTTCAACATGAAACCAGTAGCGATGTCCTGAATCGCCGTGGTGTTCCCAGTCCCGTTATCCGAAAGGGTACGCAGCCCCGTGTTCACGGTGATCCAGTAGCCATAGTCCCACCATGCGAAAACGACACTTGACTGCGGCAGATTGTTGTTCATCCAGGATAGAGCTTCAAGCCAATCAGGCACCGGCGCCCGGACGGGCAGGCTGGCAGAGGCGATGGTCGTCGGAGTATAAGCCGATTGGACAGCATTGATGAAGGTGGGAGTTACAAGAACTAGAATGATCAGCAAAATGCCGAGACTGAACTCACGGCTCACTCTGCTCGTAAAGCGGAGCTTTCGCCGAGGAAAGATAACCGCCTGCTGAATAATATCCATCGCAGGTTTGCCCAGCTCAACCACAGTAATTGCCGCCAGCGTCGCCATCACAGGCGCTAGCAGCAGGGTTAACCGGACCAGGCTCGCGGCGAAGTAGAACCCGGTAACGCCGAAGATTATCAAAAGAACATCTCCCTCGCGCAACCGTTGGAATGCGAAGAAGAAGCCGAAAACTGCCAAAATTATCAAGCTGCCAAGTTCAAGGTACAAACTCGCCCAGGTGGAAGGCCGGTTCTCAGCGACGGATGCCACAAGTGGAATATTGTTGCGAACGAACGGGTCAACGGTAGCGAGGAATTTTCCTTGGAGGAGTGAACCCGAGATGACCTTGGTGCTTATCAGCCCGAACAGGATCGCGGCCGAAGACACGACTGTTACGCCAAGGATGCTGAACCTTCCTCTCGTAGATGGCGCCAGCCTAGCAAGTTCCATTACTATGAGAAGGCCCATGACCCCTAGCAACGCGATTGTAGTGCTCTCAGTCAGAAACTCGTGTCCAAGCAGCGGGATTTCGGTCCCAATGTACAGCATGAAGCCCATAGTAATCCCGTAGGCGAGGAAGAGGCGTGGAGTGTACCGTCGTAACACTACTAGCGCCAAAGCGAACAATCCGAGCACCTCGGCTGCATAACGGAAACTGCCCCAGGAGAACGACATGTAGATGAGACTAATGCTCGACATCATAGCGTAGATGACAGTGCTCTTTAGACTCCTTCCAGGAGTAACTGCCCGCATGAAGAAGAGAAAGGTAAGAATCATGGTAGGGACTCCGACCCCCTCGTTTCTGAAGAATCCCAGTTCCGTACGGCTGATCAGACTTGAGCTGAATGCTGCAAATAGGGCGGCGAACAGGCCTGCGCTCTTTCCCCACAGGTCCTTCGCAAAAAAGTAGGTGCAAAGAACAGCAAATGCGCCGAGCAAGATTGGGCTGTATACGGCCGCATCATAGAGGCTGATGTTCACACCGATCGACTGAAAGAACTGATAGATCAGAGTCCCCGTGAAACTCGTGCCTGGGTAACTGGTAATGACCGGAGCCCGCCCAAACGGGAACCACTCACTAGTATTGACGTATGAGAACCAGGCCGGCCAGCCATTCGCAGTGATCTGACGCATATCGTTGAAGTTGAAGTATGGGTCGAACTCTGAAATGTACGCTCCCCAACGAAGCGGAAGTAGCCGGACCAGTGAAGCTAGGACGAGTGTGAGGGAGAGAATGGAATAGTGAAGAAATGAAGCCCGAGAGACCAAGCCAAAATTCTTTCGTATAGCCCTGAAGCGAGAGGCTATACTTTCACGGGACAGGCCGGCTCGGATCTCGCCAAGGAAGCCTTCGGGTTCAACCTCCACTTCTAGCTAGCACTCTCTTGTACAGGTCCTAGTAACTACGAGAAGGATGGCTCTCGTTCTTGACGTTAATATTCTTGTGGTTGAAGGCTCTGTTGACTTATCGTTGGATGCCTCTCTGACTTATGCCTATGATGGCGCTTCTCGTTTATTGTGTTGGCTGTCAAGTCTGTCTGGCAGTACTATGTACCCGCAGCCGATGTTCTCCGGTTGCTGGACCTGTTCAGACGGATGGTTAACGATTCCCTGCGTATCGGTCTGTTGAACGATGCGTTATCGCTGAGAAAGCTCTCACTCCTCTCATACAACCAGCTCGCACGCTACGATTCTCCCAGCTGCTACAAGCTCTGTGCTATTTCTCGAGCCGCAGGAATACTAGCGGCCAGGAACAAGTCTGTCCGTAGAGGCTACCCGACTAGGACCCCGTACGCTGTCAGACCGCAGCTTGTCTCCTGTTACGGTTTCAAGATAGAGGATTGTGGATTAGAGATTCCGGTATCGAGAGGGAAACGTCTCATCTTACCCTTAACCAGGCACGTGTTAGAGGTCATATCCAGACCAGGAGTCAAGGTTCGCTCTTTCACCCTCACACAGAACA
>VBBR01000166.1 GCA_005881615.1 Candidatus Bathyarchaeota archaeon | reverse complement strand
CCCAAAGTTTAATTGCGCCAAGACCTTGAATGCCTCAACTTCACCGCGTAGAGAGCAGACCAAAACTAATGTCTACCGTGCTCGACGTTCAGCACCTAACAACACACTACGAAACCCTTAGGGGCTGGGTCCGAGCCGTTGAAGATATCTCTTTCAGCGTCAAAAAAGGGGAAGCACTCGGGATTGCAGGCGAGTCAGGCTGTGGAAAAACCACCGTCGCTCTTTCACTCCTCAAAATACTTCCTAGAGGTGGCAGAATCAGAATGGGAAAGATTCTCTTCGAAGGCACAGACCTGGTCTCTCTCTCAAACGAAGAGATGCGGAAGATTCGGTGGAAGGGTATAGCAATCGTTTTCCAGGGCGCGATGAATGCCCTCAACCCTGTTTTCAAAGTAGGGGACCAGATAATCGAAGCGATACAGGTACATGAGCACGGCGTAGACAAGAAGACTGCTCTAAGCCGGGCCAGGAATCTGTTGGAACTGGTCGGAGTGGAACCTGATCGTGTCGACAATTATCCTCACGAGTTCAGCGGAGGGATGCGTCAGAGAGCACTGATTGCTATGGCTCTCGCTGCCAATCCTAGGCTTCTCATAGCCGACGAGCCTGGCACCGCGCTGGACGTGATAGTGCAAGCTCAAACTTTGAAGTTGATGCGGGAGCTCAAGGATAGGCTCGGACTTTCCATGGTGTTGATCAGTCACGACCTCTCCATAATTGCAGAGACATGCGAGAAGGTAGCTATCATGTATGCTGGCAGGATCGTCGAGTACGGGGATGCCGAGGCCATCTTCAAGGAACCACTTCACCCCTATACTCAGGGTCTCGTCAAGGCCTTCCCAAGTATCAAGGGAGAACGAATACGTCTCACTTCGATTCCTGGATCCCCTCCTGACCTCTTGAATCCACCCTCGGGTTGCAGGTTTAATCCCCGGTGTCCTTTCGTCATGGACATCTGCCATAAAGTCGTTCCTCCACTGCAGCAATCCGGGAAGGGAGAACATCTCGTCGCTTGTCATCTCTACGGGGAGGGTGGAAAGTGAGCGAGGAGACCGTAATCCAGGTTGACAAGCTAAAAAAACACTTTGCTCTCAAGAAGGGCTTCCTCGAAGCCTTCGTTTCCAAGGAGGTAATGACCGTCAAGGCTGTGGATGGAATTTCTTTTTCCGTGAAGAAGGGGGAAATTGTTGGCTTAGCAGGGGAGAGCGGAAGTGGTAAGACAACGACTGGCCGTCTACTCCTCCGCCTCGTACAGCCTACAGAAGGGTCGATATTCTTCAACGGTATGACTTTCTCTAAGCTAAGTGAGTCCGAGCAGAAATTCTACAAAGGCAAAATGGAGGTCAACGGGATTGATATTACGAAGCTCAATGACTCGGAGCTTAAACCTCTGCGCCGCGACATGCAGATCATCTTCCAGGATCCGTTCGAGTCTCTCGACCCGCGAATGACCATCAAGGAAATTGTCGCGGAACCCTTGAGGGTTCAGAAGGTCTGCAAGAACGAAGACGAAGTGGAAGAACGGGTTAAGGCGATCATGAGAGATGTGGAGGTCGTGCCTCCGGAAGAGTTCATGCGACGATATCCCCACGAGCTAAGCGGAGGCCAACGACAGAGAATAGCAGTCGCCCGCGCGTTTGTTCTTGACCCGAAGTTTGTAGTAGCCGACGAGCCGGTCTCAATGCTGGACGTTTCGATCAGGGCGGAGATAGTCAACCTGATGATCGACCTGGTCAAGAAGAGGGGAGCCTCCGTTGTCTTCATCACTCACGACTTGGCAGTGACCAAGCACGTGTGTGATCGAGTCATAATAATGTACCTCGGCAAGATGATGGAGATGGCTAGCTCAACTAACCTGATCGATCTGCCTCTCCACCCCTATACGAAGGCCCTGATCGCTGCCGTTCCCGTGCCTGATCCAAGCTATAGACGAACTGAGGTGATCGGGGGCGAGATACCGAGCCCCGTGAACCCTCCTCCAGGCTGCAGGTTCAACACTCGCTGCCCCTATGCCCATACGAGGTGCATCCGCGAAGAGCCACCTTTAGTGGAGGTAGAGAAGGATCATTATGTGGCCTGCCATCTTTACAGTTGAAACAGAACGGGCAAGAACTCTCCTCTCCACGAGTCTAGGTCGATTCCATATTGGCTAGCACGATACGAAAAATAGGGATGCTATGCGATCCGGGGAATTCACGGAAAGCGTCGGTTACCTTCCACTCTCCAGCCATCAGGAGGTTGTCATCGTATACTAGCTTTCTTCACCTTCAAAAGGTGCGATTCTCCCGTTCCGTGCGTGGCCTGAGTTCCTTTCTCGAGACTTCATTGGAGAGGAAACGTCATTGAGCAAAGAAGAGAAGCGCACTCGCTTGTATCGCAGGGGCCGCAGAGAGCCTAGGCTAGACAGTTTCCTGTCTGAGTTTCTTAGAAACCAGCAAAGCCTTTCGACGCAACTACGCGTCTCGAGACAAACGGTCGCTCGATCCTGTCGATCAGAAAAACGCGTAATGCTTGTGGTTTTTCTCTTGATCATCGCACTCTCCGGCTTCACAATAGGTGCGTGGCCTTCCCAGACGCTTCATTCGCTCATCCAAATGGGTCAGAGCAGTCGGAGAGCTGCCTTGTTAGATTCCTTGTCCTTAACTGATCCGGATCCTTCGTTCATCTGGAACGTGACGCGCACGTTGTATAGTGCAGGTTACACTGTGGACTATTATGGTCCCCGCGAGGTCACGGTG
>VBBR01000165.1:1796-2441 GCA_005881615.1 Candidatus Bathyarchaeota archaeon | reverse complement strand
AACGTGGCCCAAGAACCTACGACCAACGAGCACTCCTGTACAGCAAGTCCGGTTTGTTCGTGTCCCGTGAGGTGAAACGTCGAAATGAAGAAAGATAGGAAACGCAAGCGTCGGAAAACAATCTACTCCAAGGGCGAGCTTAACAAGCTCGCCGATTCAGTACTACATCCGCTGTTTGAACATAGCTCGATATACATGGTGGTCGACGAGATAGCCCACGTTTTGATAGAACAGGACCTGCGCGAATCCGTTGTGAAGTTCATCCGATACAGCCTACCCGGTCTGGTTCAGAAACTTGTGGAGAGCGAAGAGGAATGAAGCTTGAAAATCTCCCACAGGACAGACACGTTGTCTCTCGGGCACTGAGAACCCTAGAATTATCTTGCTCCGCGAATCTGAGAAGCAGCTGAATACGAGTTAGTGCATAGGACCTTTTCGATATTGCTACCGGACGCGTTCTGCGACTAGGATGAAGTAGCCCTGGAGGGACTTCGGTACAGGTTCTCCAATCTTGATCAACGAGTCATAATGGCGAAGGAAGAAATGTGCGAACCTCAAGCCAAAGAATCCTTCCTCAGCCAACAACTCGCATCTATCCAGAAGGGGAGCTTTTACACCGTTTACATAGATGGGTCTCTCTTTGGT
>VBBR01000165.1:0-1790 GCA_005881615.1 Candidatus Bathyarchaeota archaeon | reverse complement strand
GTGTATTGAATGGGGGTGAAGGAGATTGGGCTCCATGAGAAGAATCCTACCGCCAACCTTCGTCACTCGGACCATTTCCCTGACAGAGCGAGAATAGTCTTTGATGTGGTGAAGAAAGGCAAGTCCCAAGACATTATCGAAAGCCTCGTTTGGAAACGGCAGGACTCTAGCGTCGGCGCGGACATTTTTCCCGACGGCACCAGGATGTAAGTCAATTCTCACATCTCCTCTCTTGTCCCATCCGCAGGCCACGCTGAGCGTGAAGCCATCCTCATGGAGGAGAGAGCCTACCTTAGTCATCACTTCGGCAGTGATTTTTTCCCTTACTCCTCGATTGTAATAGCTGAGAAAGTTGTCAATAAGTCCCCCTTCCCTAGTGCGCTGAAGATTTTGTGTCAAGGTAGACTGACCCGGAACAGGTATGCATCTCCTAGGGCGGGAGTGCCTACGACTTCCACAAGGCTGAGGTACGGCAGTGAGTTTAGGAGGGCCATGTTACTTCCGTAGAAGGGCATGGCAACTAGCAGGTTGGGGGTCGGATGGAATTGTTGTACGTAGCTCTGAAGGGCTAGACCACTTGTAACCTGTGCTGTTCTGCTGAGATAGACGTATCTTGAACTGTAGTAGGAAAGCCAAGGCACGTTATTTTCGGCGAGGACCACGTCGGTCGAGTTTGTGTGTGCCTCGATGGCTTGTCCGATAATCTGGTAGGATGTTGACAGTTGAGTATCGTTGAGCTGGTAGCCTATCGCAGGCTGCGAAACCGTGGTAACCGTTTGGTTTACAACGAAGAGCCCCACCAGCAACAGCAATCCTAACGAAACCATCTTCGTGCGAGAGGTGCGCCTCATCGTGTATTCAGCCCCGATCACAACTAGAGCGGCTATGGCGGGGGCTAGTTCGAACACGAACCGGTCTTGGCGGTTGGATAGGATTGAGAACCCGACAAAGTAGGGCATGAACCAGAGCGCGAATACTAGACTATTCCTGATCTTGATGGCAGCGAAAAGTCCTATTGCCAAAAGGATGGTGAGTAGTTGGAAATTGCCGATCAGCCAGCTGAGATAGAATGCGGGCGACGTAGCTACGATTGAGCTGCTTGCCACGAAGACACTTTTCTGTCCAAGGATCTCAGCGCCGAATATTTCATGAACGGTATCGAGTACGAGAGAGGGTTGAGACAACAGAAACGGTGAAACGGGTAAGACTCCTCCGACGAGAACGGCGTCCAAGTCAGTAATGCGTCTTCGACGCCAAATGATCGAAAGTAGAGCTGCCCCGACAAGCTCATTCTTGAAAGTGGGTCTGATGATGAAATAAGTTCCAGCTAGCAGTAAGAGAGTGGCGAAGCCATGAGTCAGAATGGTGACAGACCAGTATTGAACGACCGATGTCATGAGAAAGATCACCGTCGACACCGAGGCCAACCATTCACGAACAAAGGATCGAAGAACCAGGAACAACATCAATCCCGATGCCCCGGTCACTATTGGATGCCAGATCACGCTCGTCCATAGGCCAAAACCAAGCGCCTGGGTCAAACCTAGGAAGAGAGGTAGCACTGGAGGGCGAAAGAATTCGTAAACCGGCGACCGTCCCTGAAGATAGCTCAGACCGTTCAGCCAGTAAACCATTCCATCCCAACTGACGAGTGGGCTCGTCAAGGCTGCGAGAAGTTTCCAGATCGTCCAAGCAACTGCGAAGCCGATCGAGAAAGTTCTCGGAAGAATTGCTTCGAGCCGGCTTACCAAACGGTACCTTTCTCCTCAGGCTTCCAATGCGTGGTCTTG
>VBBR01000164.1 GCA_005881615.1 Candidatus Bathyarchaeota archaeon | reverse complement strand
TAGCGCTACGGATATACCCATCATCACAGCAATCCCGATAGAGCGCAGCATTCCAAAGCCAGCAATAGCTAGGCTTCCGAATGCTATGACAACGGTTGCTCCACTCGTGGCAATGCTCTCGCCTGCCCATGTCACTGCTCGCTCAACTGCATCCTTCTTTCCCCTTCCCATCCGCCTCTCCTCAGCGTATCTGCTAACGAGAAATATGCAGTAGTCTGACCCTGCCCCGAACATGGCGACAGGCAAGAGCGTCAGAATCAGGAAGTGCACGCTGGTGAACCAACTGCCGATTACGTAGACGAGGCCGAAGGCTATTCCTACAGATATTCCGATAGCGGATACCGGGATTAGCGGGGCTGCGAGGGAAGCGAAGAATATGCCAACGATGACGATGATTAGGAGGACGGTGATGGGGTCAATCCGTTCAACGTCCCTGATCGATTCTGTTTCAATATCATAGTTGAACGCGGGAGCGCCTGTAACGTAGACTAGGAGGTTTGTGTTGCTGAAGACATTCGCGTGTTGAACGTCTGTCCTTATGCTCGCGATACTGTTCTTTGGGTCCGGTCCGGTTGTCTTGAAGTCAAGTATGACGAGCATGGTGTCGTTGGAGCCAGAGACGAATTGAGTGTAGACGTCCCTACTCGGCTGGACTGGGTAGGTGTTGATGTTATAATTTCGAAGGAGCGTGCCCGCTAGACTTGTAAAATCCCCGAAACTCGCCGAGGAACCCAGAGAATAGATCTCACCGATGATGAAAGTCTGAGTCGGAGTTGCGTTGACCGCTTCCGAGAAGGCGTCGACAACGAATGCCTGAAGGACCGTAGGGTCGTTCCAGTAATTGTTTGGACATGTGTTCGGGCAGAAGTTATAGAGGTTGAAGAATCCCGTGGAATCGACAAAGAGCGCGCGGGATGCAGGGTCTGTTACGCTGGACTGGAAGAATGGCAGAGTGATATTGTAGTACGCTGGCTGATTTACCAGCAGAGGGTTTCCCTTGGTCACGTTTTGAGCCCGGGCTAGCGGAGGTGCGACTGTCGCAAGCTGTGTCTGGGTATACGAAGCTGCGGTGAAGGTCATGTTCCAAGACTGGTAGAACCGGGTCTGATAGGCAAGAGCGAGAGGAAGGTAGGCTTGGGGCGTTTGGGATGATACGGTCAACCATGTGGACTGATTGGCTTTCTGGTTGTAAGCAGCGACCTGCGCCTGTGTTATGTTGAAGGGCCCGGAGTTTACCAGGGTCGTCCACTGGTTTACGTAGATTGCGGGGATGCCGAATTCAAGAAACGTGGCAACACTGGTCAGGTTCTTCTCTTGGTAGAGCTGGAGATGATCCTCACTCGTGTAGGCGACGAGTAGCTGGTAGAAGACGTCATAGGTGCTTGTGACGTTGCTAAGGTTTGTGATCGTCCGGTCATTACGCAGCGTCTTGTTGAACGTTAGAGTGAAATCGCGAACGTCGTTGCCTCTCACATCGGCTGATGTGATTACCACTACGACGCTGCTGCCCTGGCTAATGCTGAACTCTTTGCTGACGATGGATTGAGCGATGCTGGACTCCGAGGTCTTGGGGTTGTACGCTGTCTCCGTGTAGACGATAACGCTCTGGACCTGGAGAATAGCTGGGACGCTCAGCGCGAGGGCCACTAGCCAGATGATGAAGACTGCCCGGTTGTGCTTGATGATAGTACGGGCTAGCCTTGTGAAGAGCAATCTATTCCCTCTCTGAGGGTGTGAAACGAGCGGGGAACGGGCTGAGCGTCATAAAGCCGTGCTGTAACCCTGAACTCTGAGCCGAGGCTAATCCGGGGCGTTGAGCATGTCTATATGGCGAAACTGAGCCAGAATCTAGCGTAGGCGAGCGTGGATGAAGCCGATAAGTCTGCTACTAGCCCAAACTGGTCCCAGACTTGGGAACAAGGAGCGGAACCTGAAGCAGATCTCAGAACAGGCAGCAAGGGCCCGTAAGAAGAACGTTGACCTGCTGATCTTTCCTGAGCTGCATCTGACAGGATATACTATGCGGGATGAGGTTTCCCATTCGGCAGAGTCGATTCCGGGTCCCAGCACGCGGAAGGTCGAGAAAGAGGCGAAGGAGCACAGTGTTCACGTTATCTTCGGCATGCCCGAGGAAAGCGAGGTCAAGGGAGTAATACACAACACAGCAGTGTTTGTTGGCCCGAAGGGCTTGATTGGGAGGTACCGGAAGATCCATCTTCCAACGCATTCTGTTTTCGAGGAACGTCGGTATTACCGTCCGGGACAAGAAGCGCCGGTGTTCAAGACTGATATCGGAACGATCGGTTTGAACATCTGTTATGATCTCTACTTTCCCGAGCTGACTCGTCTGCAGGCTCTGAAGGGCGCGCAGCTAGTCGTCTGTATTTCCGCGAGCCCTGGTTTGCGGCGGAGGTTTTTCGAGGGGTTCTGTTTGAGCCGGGCGATGGAGAACGCTGTCTATCTAGCCTATGTAAACCGAGTTGGCATTGAGGAGGGCTTGCAGTTCTGGGGCGGAAGTAGAGTCATCGCGCCCAATGGTTCCGTTCTAGCCCAGTGCAAGTATGATGTGGAGGAGTTTCAGATATGCAAGGTGGACCTGAACGAGGTTTCACGGGCGAGGGCGTTCATTCCGACGATAAAGGACCTAGAACCAGGCCTGTTTGATCAGCTGAGGACCAAGAGCCGGGAAGCATAGAATCAAGGCTTCATGAAGGGCAGGGCGCGGGAAAACCAGCCTCCCGGGGGGTCACAGATTAGTTGGCGGAGAAGAATTGTTAGGCGAAAAGAAAAGGTACAAAATGGTAAGCAGAAAAAGAAATGTTACGAATCAGATGTTTGTCAAGAGAAGGATTGTTCGGCTTACTTTCGGTAGGTCCACCGGTACCACTCACGCGTCGCGGGATGCTTGACACAGCCCCCTTTTTGACGAGAAGATTTCCTGTCTGGTAACGATTCCGGGCGAGTCCGGGGATTCAGGGCACGGTCCCGGCTTTGGTGGGATGGCAAAAAGTCGAGAGAGCTTCGATGATTCACGAACGATTTCTCGGGCAGTCTAGAGACCACCTTCCAGATTCGATATCAGGGCAGATAATGGGCGATTTTCCTTAGCGCCTAATTGGCCAAGGGCCGAAATCTGGGGTGCGAGTCTAGCCTTGGAAAATGAACGAGTTGGGATAACGGTTTTTTCGAGGATGGATAACCCTGAACAAAATGGCATAATAGTGAATCTCCGGAATCCTTCTAGTCCTCTTCTCGCAACAACCCTCATTAGCACCCTCAGCTAATGCCCGTATGGTATTTGCTCAATGAAGGGTCGTAACTATCGTTCCCCATCAGGCCAGGCTTTCACCCGGATGAAATACATCCACGGGTCACCTGCGCCGAAGGTTTCCAAGTTCAACATGGGAGACCTATCCATGCAGTTCGCCCGAAAAGTCCACTTGGTAGCTAGAGAGCACGTGCAGATCCGTCATAACGCGCTGGAGTCTGCCCGTGTATCCGCGAACAAGGTTCTAACCGACAGATGGGGAGAAACAGGATATCGATTGCAACTGTGCGTGTACCCGCACATTATTCTCCGAGAAAACAAAATGATCGCCACCGCGGGCGCTGATCGACTACAGGAAGGAATGCGGCGAGCCTTCGGCAAACCAACCGGCAGAGCAGCCAGAGTCGAAAACGGTCAGGACCTCTTCATTATCTACGTACCCGATGACGGTGTTGACACTGCGAAGAAAGCATTGGAAGTCGCCGGAACAAAGATGCCGATGAAAACCAGAATCATAGTCGAAGAACCAGTCGCACCACAAATGCCAGCAGGAGCCTAACCGTTTGCCCAGGCCTGACGCTATAGTGGTCCGGCTTGAAGATGTAAGAAAAGACGACATTCCACTAGTCGGTGGAAAATGCGCAAACCTCGGCGAGTTAACCGCAAAAGGAGTTCACGTCCCCCCAGGATTCGCAGTCACCGCAGAAGCATTTCGACGATTTCTGGAAGAGACAAAGATCGGCGAGATCATTCACAAGACTCTTGGAATCTCTAACGGTTCAAGGGATCCGAAACAGTACGAGGAAGCATCCGAGGAGATTCGAAAGATTCTAGAATCGGCACCAATGCCCGAGGATATCGCCGGCAAGGTCCGAACTGCATATCGAGAGCTGTGCGAGAAAACAGGCGACAAGAATGTGACTGTCGCAGTCAGATCATCTGCCACCAGCGAGGATCTGCCTGACGCATCATTCGCCGGGCAACAAGACACATACCTAAACGTCCAGGGCGAGGACCAGCTCGTACATTACGTCCAGAAATGCTGGGGCAGCCTCTACACCCCACGCGCAATATTCTACCGGGAAGAGAAAGGCTTCCCACACGACAAAGTACTCATCAGCGTTGGAGTCCAAAAGATGGTAAAGTCAGAATCCTCAGGCGTTGCCTTTACACTTGACCCGATCAACGGTGACCCATCTAAGATCGTCATTGAATCGACTTGGGGGCTTGGAGAAGCTATAGTCGCTGGAATCGTCCGGCCTGACAGGTTCATCGTCGACAAAGGCACAATGCAGTTAATCCACAAAGAGATCGTCCCGAAGATGATCGAACATATCCCGAACGATAAGGCCGGGCTGACCATGCAGGCCGATGTCCCGGTTGAGCGCCGAAATGTTTCGAGCCTAACCGATGAACAAGTTATCGAAATTGCAAAGGTTGCAGTGGACATTGAGGATCACTATCACACGGCCCAGGACATCGAATTTGCTGTTGAGCACGGAGCCACCGGAAGCTCACTCTTCGTTGTCCAGACCAGGCCCGAGACATTCTGGAGCAAAATGAAGAGTCCAAACGGAGAAACGGATTCCCACATCGTTCACAGAGCGCCAGTCGTACACGGTCTGCCCGCGAGCCCAGGAATGCACGCAGGAAGAGCCAAGATCGTCCCGACCACACTTGAAGCGGGACGCTTGATGAAAAACAAGGACATTCTCGTCACTCGAATGACGAACCCCGACTGGGTTCCTTACATGAAGGTCGCCGGAGCGATCGTTACAGAAGACGGGGGAACGACTTGCCACGCGGCCATCGTCTCGCGAGAGATGGGTATCCCATGCATCGTCGGCGCAAGGAACGCGACGAAATTGATGCAGACAGGACAGGAATACACTGTTGATGCGAAATCAGGAGTTGTCTACAACGGTCTCGTCGAGGAAATTCTCAAGGCAACCCAGCCTCAGCATGAGATTCCTACAGTTATCCCGATAACCTCGACAAAGATCTACGTGAACATCTCACTCCCAGAGCTTGCCGAGAAGGTCGCACGTGAGACGCACGCGGATGGTGTAGGTCTCCTGCGCGCAGAGCACATGATGCTCTCAGTCGGGAAACATCCTCGAATGCTGATAGAAGAGGGAGGCGGCGAGAAAATGGTCGATGCCTTCGCAGAGGGAGTGCGAAAGGTCGCGACGCCCTTTGCTCCGAGACCCGTCGTATACAGATGTCTCGACTTCAAGCCTGACGAGTTCCTCGGCCTTCCAGGCGGTGAAAAATACGAACGGGAAGCTGGACACGTTGGGCCCAATCCACTCCTTGGATTTCGGGGCACCTTCCGATACGTCAAGGAGCCCGACATTTTCCGATTAGAATGCCGCGCAATCAAGAAGGTCAGAGAGGAATACAAGCTCACCAACGTCCACGTGATGCTGCCGTTCGTCCGAACGCTAGAGGACTTCAGGAACGCCAAGAAGATTCTCGAAGAAGAGGGATTGAAAAGGGGCCCCGACTTCAAGCTCTGGATCATGGTAGAAGTTCCCGCAACGGTATTGTTAATCGACAAGTTCGTCGACGAGGGAATCGACGGCATATCCTTCGGCACCAACGACCTGACAATGCTAATTCTCGGCATCGATCGGGACGACGCGTCAATTCAGGAAATCTACGACGAACGCAATCTTGCGGTACTGCGGGCAATGAGCCATGTCATTAGGATCTGCAGCGAGAAAGGTGTGACGACATCGATTTGTGGGCAAGCGCCATCGAACTATCCTGAAGTGGTCGAGTTCCTGGTCCGAGAGGGAGCCGTCAGTATGAGCGTAAACCCCGACAAGGTCATCGAGACAAAATTCTTGGTGGCTGCTATCGAGCAGAAACTAATCCTTGAAGGGATGAGGAAGATGCGTCAGGCCAACGGAGACCAGGGAGCTATGCAGCCGCGCTGGCCCAAGTAACCCCGAGAACTATCCAGGAACTTGTTCGAGCAGCTCATAGACTGGATCAAACAGAACTACAGCGACGCAGAAAAAATCATAGAAGTTGGAGTAGGTCACCGGATAGACGTGGCAGAGCGAATATCCGAGGCTCTCCCACGCGCAGAGATACTCGTGACCGACAAGGATGAGTCATGGGTGCGCTCGCGCAAGACTGGACGGATCAGGGCTGTGGCAGATGATATCCTGCTTCCAAACCTCAACGTATACCGCGGTGCATCTCTCATGTATTCCCTCAATCCACCGGGCGAGATCATACCCGCTCTTGAAAAGTTGGCGAATAGAGTTGGCGCAGACCTCTTAGTAGTTCCAATAAGCGACGAACAACATGAGCTTCGAGAGGACAAATGGCAAGAACTGGTAGTTCGTGGAAGAATCATCGGCTGGTTAGTCAACAAGGGTATTTGATCTCTAAGGGTTTCAACTAGTAACAGAAACAAGCCCCCTTTGGTATTAGACGACTAATAGTGTAGGCCCCTGCTTCTCGTAGTCTCTCGAGATATCTCCCTTGAGTACATGGTACCCACAGGTCACGGAGAAAAAGGGGCGTGTAGCTCGGATTATCGGTTACCTCAAGGCGCATCCACTGCTCTGCTTGCTGATTCTAAGCCCCGGGATTCCAGAATATCTCTCAGGTTCAAGCAACATGGCTTTCCTGATTCTATCTCCTCCAGTATTCTTTCTACTTCTCGCCGCGAACCTTGCACTCTATGGCCCTGGTGTCATATTGATCCGGGAGGCCAAGCTTCGATCGAACAAAGGCTGGGCGTCTGTCTTCCTCCTCGGCGCAGCCTATGGAATTGTGGAAGAGGGGCTAGCCTTGCGAACGCTGTTCAATCCAACATCTTCAGTGGTGGGAAATCTAGGTGTCTACGGACACTGGCTCGGAGTCAACTGGGTCTGGACCGTTGGATTGGTGATTTTCCATTCAGTCTTCAGCATCGGCCTGCCAATCTTCATCTTTGGACTAGCCTTTCCAGAACTGAAATCAAAGAGCCTCGTCTCGACAACGGGAATACGAGTTAGCATACTCACCTTAGCTATTGATTCCGTCCTGCTTTCGTTACTCGTAAATTATTGGCCAGCTGAGATATGGGGTCTGCTTATTCTTTCAAGCATCGTGGTATTGCTGCTCGTTGTTGCTGCGAAGAAATTGCCTGCTGATTTTCTGAAGACTGTAAGAGCAGAGCCGAGGTGGAGGCCCCGAGCATTCTTCCTACTTGGAGTAGCGTTCTTTCCGATCTGGCTGCTTGCCGGAGGCTTCGCAGCAGGTGCTAACCTCTTTCCGCCAGTCATCATGGTTTTCGACATCGCCGTCTCTCTGTGGATACTTCGTCTCACCTTCAGGTCAATGGGAACCAAACTAAATCAAGCCCACAAAGTCGCGTTCGCATTCGGACTGATCTCCCCAATCATCATCTTCGGCATCGCTGCTAGCGCATCTTTCCCACTTGTCATGATGAACGACCTGCTGGTCATTCTCTTCTCCAATAAGATGTGGAAAAAATGGAAAGCATGGATGTTCAACCAGCACTATTTGCTCATTCAAGGGCTTCCAAAGTTGGGCAGCGATGGAAGCTCTATGCCCTAGCCCTCGTCAGACCAGCACCAAGAACCCACAGGACTGCTTCAAGACCCGGCGATGTTCCCGCCGTAGTCTTTGAAGACCTCTTAACAGAAGAGAGGAACGCTTGAACCAGTGCCCTTTTGCGATCTTTCTACACGGGCTAATCTAGGCGGGAAAATCGAGAGGGTTGAAGAACCTGTATATGCTCGAGATAGATTCAGCGTGAGAAGTTAGAAAGAATATGAGTGCCAAGAGTATGAAGACAGCTCTCAAGGGAACCAGTATCGAAGATAAAGACGCAAAGGAGATCATTTCGGGAGTCCAGGCGATGTATGACAAGATTCCAGGATTTATCCGGCCCATGCTGCCAAGCCTGCCCGACATTCTCAAACGGATTCCGTCGAGCGCTGGAAAGTACACTCTCAACGATATTATCCAGCTTCTAGACTGGGCATATGAAAGCGGACAATTGAAGAAATAGAAGAACATCGGAAATGGCCCACCCGTCCAAGGACATCACCGGAACATCTGGCACACAACTCTCTGGAAAAAAGATAGCACTCCTCGTGTCAAGCAGCGTTGCCTCGTTCAAGGCACCTGAGATTGCCCGCGAGCTGATGAGACATGGAGCAGATGTGTACGTCGTAATGTCTCCATCAACGGAGAGGATGATCGGATCCGATCTTCTAGAATGGGCGACAGGAAATCCAGTAGTCCGAGAGCTTACGGGCAAACTGGAGCATATCGCTCTCGCCGGGAAGAGTTCTGGGCACGTTGATCTAGTTCTAATTTCTCCCGCTACTGCTAACACGATCGGGAAGCTCGCATCGGGAATTGATGATACTCCAGTCACGACAGTAGCTGCGACCGCTATCGGTTCCAAGCTGCCGGTTCTGATTGCTCCAGCGATGCACGAACCACTGTACGATCATCCAATCGCTCAAGAGAACATTGCGCGTCTCAAGAGGATCGGGGTCGAGTTTGTCGAACCGGAGATTGCCGAGGGAAAGGCGAAAATCGCATCAACCTCCAAGATTGTCCAGGCCGTGATCACGCGTCTCTCTTCTCAGTTATCATCTCAGAGGAGAGATCTTGAGGGACACAGAGTGCTGGTCACCGCGGGTCCCACGATAGAGCATATCGACCCCGTCAGGGTGATTACTAACCGGTCTTCAGGGAAGATGGGTGTAGCAATTGCACAAGAAGCATGGTCAAGAGGTGCCGAGACAACGTTGATTCTGGGACCCGGCTCGGTCATACCTCCTCCTAGCGTGAAGACTATCAGGGTTGAAACCACAGAAGAGATGCTTGAAGCTACAGTGCGCGAATTGAAGAAGGGCAAACACGATCTGGTTTTCGCCGCTGCAGCCCCAAGCGACTATAGACCATCAAAACCGGTTGGCAGAAAAATAAGCACGAGAAAGGAAAAGACGGTCGAGTTGCAGCTTGAGGCCACTCCGAAGATAATACGAGAAATTCGCCTCGCGAGCCCAAACTCGTTTCTTGTGGCATTCAAGACAGAACACGGCGTCTCGAACGAGCAACTTGTGACGGAAGCGTTTGAGATACTCAGCGAGAAAAACGCCGATCTCGTCGCTGCCAACGATGTATCGATTGAGGGTGTGGGGTTTCAGACTGACACCAACGAGCTGTTCGTTGTTGACGAGCGAAAGAAGGTCACACATATCGCGTTGGCACCGAAGCGTGATGTTGCGCGGCAACTGTTGGACATCGCCGTGAAGAGATTGAAAGGCTAGGGTCAGGAGTCCTTTCGAACGTCGAAAAAGATTGTTCGAGCCATAGCGGTGCAGACTCGACCTGTAGCGACCTCAGTCAAAGAAACGATTTTCCGGGCCGTCAAACAGGCAAAGAAAGCTGTAGCGAAGGAAGCGGACATTATATGCTTACCAGAGCACTGGCTGCCCGAAAAGACAATCCCATCACCCATGAGTCCTCTTCCAGGCTTGCAATCGATTGCTGAGGAGTACGGTGTTGTCGTTGTCGGCGGAGCTTTCTACGAAAAGGTCAAGGGGCGACTATATCTCAACAGCCCAGTCATCGATCGCGATGGAGAAATCATAGGACGACAATCCAAAGTTCACCTGTTTCGCTTCGAGAAGAAAATTGCTCGTCCAGGAAACGACTACACGATCTTCCAATTGGACGGGTTCAAGCTAGGAACCCTCGTTTGTTATGACGTGGATTTTCCAGAGGCTTCGAGAATACTGACCCTAAGAGGGGCGGACCTACTGATGTGTCCCTCAAGAATTGTGAGACAAGGAATCGAGCCATG
>VBBR01000163.1 GCA_005881615.1 Candidatus Bathyarchaeota archaeon | reverse complement strand
AGGAACAGTATGGGATCTAATTTTCTCGATGTTCGAGAGATTATGGACGGAGTGAAGAAGAGAGATCGATTGGGTGTTTGTCTGGATACTTGCCACTCCTATGCCGCTGGGATGGACCTTCACACCGAAAAAGGCGTGATCCAGACTCTGGCAAGTTTCGACAAGGATATCGGGTTTGACAAGTTGAAAGTAGTCCATCTGAACGATTCCCGCGGTGGGCAAGGGTCAGGACTGGATCGCCACGAGCACATTGGCATGGGCTATATCGGATCGAAGGGATTCAAGGCGATTCTACATCATGAAGCTATTCGAGAATTGCCCTGGATTTTGGAAACGCCCGAGGATGAGAGGCGTGATGATAAGGGTAACTTGGAAATGGTTCGAAAGCTGGCAAAATGAAAACCTCCGTTGATCTACAATCGGCTGGCGCAATTCACAGAATCATCCACGATGCGGCGGGAGCGGTCGAAAGGGAGAGGAAGGATGATCCAACGGCCTTGCAGGAGATTAGCGACTCGACCGATGGAGATCCATTCAGAGTCTTGATATCGACAGTGCTTTCTCATCGAACCAAGGATCCCGTTACAGCACTCGCATCATCTAGGCTCTTTGCCCGGTTCCCAAATGTCAAGAGCTTGGCCGCTGCAAACACCAGAACCGTCGCGCGCCTCATCAAACCCGTAGGCTTCTACAATACAAAAGCGCGGACGGTCAAGAAGATCTCCAAGATCTTGCTCGCCAAGTATGGTGGAAAAGTACCTGAGAATATGGATCAGTTGCTGGAACTCCCTTCGGTCGGGCGGAAGACCGCCAACTGTGTTTTCGTCTATGGGTTCAAGACCCCCGCGATTCCCGTCGATACACATGTTCATCGAATTTTCAACCGAATTGGAGTGGTCGAGACAAAGACGCCTGAGGAGACTGAAAAGGAGCTGACACGGCTCGCTGACCGGAAAGATTGGCTGCCGCTAAACGAGGTCTTCGTGAAATTCGGCCAACTTGTCTGCAGGCCCATCGGGCCTCATTGCTCAGAGTGTCCGTTGAACAACAGGTGCAACTATTACCGGACTGACTATCTTCCTCGCATGAAGAAGCGTCTTCTAAGAAGAGCCGGAAAGGCCATATCCATCCAGTAATCTTCCGAAAGTCTCAGTGGCGAGAACGAAAGCCTTTAGAGTCAACTTTCCCCTGTCGGTCTTCGCAGGACCTACAACAGGTTCACGAGGACTGAGACAGAACCTGTAAATAGCGAGCTGTCCAGTATAACATACGTCATAAAGAGAGGAAGAAACGATGGCAAACAAGAGTTACCTGGACCTAGATTACGCGAAGTACGATTTCAAGGATACTCAGAAGCCTATTTTTAAGTCCGAAAAGGGACTTTCTCGTGAGACCGTCGAGCAAATTTCTGATATGAAGAAAGAGCCTGAATGGATGAAGAAATTCAGGCTACGAGCTTACGAGCATTTCGTCCAGAGGCCCATGCCCACCTGGGGCGGCAACCTTTCCCATATCGACTTCAACGACATCTACTACTACCTAAAACCCACCGACAAGGTGGAGAAAAGCTGGGACGATGTCCCCGAGAAGATCAAGAAGACTTTCGACAGGCTAGGTATACCTGAGGCCGAGAAAAAGTTCCTAGCAGGAGTAGGCGCCCAGTACGAGTCAGAGGTTGTCTATCACAGCCTCCTGAAACATTTGGAGGACAAGGGTGTAATCTTCTGCGACACCGATACCGCCCTCAAGCTACACCCGGAGATTGTCAAGAAATATTTCGGAACAATCATTCCGCCAGAAGATAACAAGATGGCCGCGCTCAACAGCGCTGTCTGGAGCGGCGGCAGCTTCATCTACATTCCCCCAGGCGTCAAAGTTGACCTCCCACTACAAGCATACTTCAGAATCAACGCGGCAAACATGGGACAGTTCGAGAGAACCCTGATCATCGCAGACGACTACGCAGACGTGCAGTATATCGAAGGCTGCACGGCCCCTGTATATTCCACCGATTCCCTCCACTCCGCAGTCGTCGAGATAATCGCAAAGAAGGGAGCCAAGGTCCGCTATACAACCCTACAGAACTGGTCGTCTGATGTCTACAACCTCGTTACCAAGCGAGCCTATGCCTACGAGGACGCCAGCGTCGAATGGATCGATGCAAACGTCGGCAGCAAACTTACGATGAAGTATCCATCCGTCTACCTCGTCGGACCAAGAGCGAAGGCCGAGATCGTCTCCGTAGCATTCGCAGGCAAAGACCGCCACCAAGACACAGGCGCAAAAGCCGTCCACCTCGCTCCGTACACCAGTTCCAGAATCACAGCAAAATCCGTCAGCAAAGATGGAGGACTAACCACCTACCGAGGACTAGTGCATGTCGCCAAAGGAGCGGTCGGAGTGAAGTCCAGTGTTCGATGCGACGCCCTCTTAATGGACGCGCAATCAAAAACATCAACATACCCCTACATGGAAGTAAACGAGGACGACGCAACAATAACCCACGAGGCTACTGTTGGACGGATCAACGAGGATCAACTGTTCTATCTAATGACTAGAGGTTTGACAGAGACACAAGCTCTCAGCATGATCGTCACCGGATTCATGGAACCCTTCACTAGAGTACTACCGATGGAGTACGCGGTTGAGTTCAACAGGCTCATCGAGATGGAAATGGAAGGCGCCGTCGGCTAGACCCCGAAGAAACCCAAACCTTCTAACAGGCCCAGCAATCTATACGGCATGCTAGCCATGGGCAAATCCCTCGCCAGCCCCACAGAAGACATGATCAAAGAAGTGTCCGCGTCCTTTTCCGAACCACAGGAACTCAGTAAAGAGAGATTCGTCGCACTCGACTACTTCAACAAACTACCCCTCGAAAAATCCGTACTCTACACAAAATATGTAGACATCCTATCCGGCCTGACGCTCGATTCGTTCGAACCTGGCGTTCCCGCACACCTAAGATCGACACCTCACGAGATCGCTCACCTCGTCAAGGAGAAAGACGAACCGACTCTATCTCTGCAAGTCGACTCTCAGATGGTCCGCACTGAGGTCCACGGGACCCTAGAGAAGGAGGGAATCATATTCTCAAACATACACTCAGCCCTCGCCAACAACCCAGAACTAGCCCGAAGCCACTTCACCAAAGCGATCCCCCCAGACGACGACAAGTTTGCAGCCCTAAACAACGCCTTCTTCACAGCCGGCACATTCCTGTACGTTCCGAAAGGGCTCAACATCAAAATCCCCTTCCGAAACATCGTCCTACTCAAAACACGCCACCAAGCAGCCTTCACCCACAACATCATCATAGCAGAAGAAAACAGCAAACTCAGCTTTCTCCAAGAAGCCTACTCAAAACTCGACCCCGGCCAACAGGGTCCCGCCATGTACAGCGAAGTCACCGAAGTCTATCTCGGCGAAGATGCCGAGGTCAACTTCGCCAGCCTCCAAAACTTCGAAGCCGACGTACATTCCACCCTAAACAGGCGATGCATCGGCCAGAAAGACTCTCGCATGAACTGGACTATAGGCCATATTGGCGGTGGGGTTACGCGCTCCAGAGTAGAGAGCGTAATGAGCGGACCCGGTGCCACCGCTGAGGACGTCGAAATCGTGTTCGGTTCTGAGGCTTCGCGAGTCGATGCAGTCACTGATCTAACGCATAGATCCACGAACACGACCGGACATGTGCTAGCTCGTGGAGTGTTGAGAGATTCGGCCCGCACCATATTCAAGGGCATGATACGAATCGAAGAAGGAGCCAAGAATTCGAACTCATACCTCGCAGAACACGCAATGATCTTCAGCAAAAAGGCAAGAGCCGACGCGATACCAGGTCTCGAGATTATGACCAACGAGGTAAAGGCCACTCACTCGGGATCAGTTAGCCAGGTGGATGAGGAGCAGATTTTCTATCTCATGTCTCGAGGTTTGACTCAGAGCGAAGCCCAGAGGATGATCATCATCGGATTCCTGCACCCCGCCGTCCAACGCATACCCCTCAGAACAGTGAGAGCGGCGATACAGTACCTCATTGAAGAGAAGTGGCTGGGTAGGGGAGGACAAATCCCTCCAAGCCCGGAACAATTACCGGAATTCGAAGAAGAACCGGAGAAAGAAAGCGTCTCGTCCGATCTGTTCGAGAGACACTACAAGTATCGGTAGAGATTCTCTTGTCGACTTTCATCAAAGTATGCCCCGTTTCCGAGCTTCCCCCGGGGTCGATGAAAGGAATAGAGCACGATGGTAAACGGATCCTCGTAGTGAACTTGGACGGTACAGTCTACGCTTGGGATGGAACCTGTACTCATGAAGAGTACGACCTGTCCATGGGCTTCCTAACAGGAGACGGCGTCACATGCGCACTGCACTTGTCCCGGTTCAACCTGTTGACTGGGGAAGCCGTTAATCCACCCGCGGAAAAACCGCTGGGCAAGCATCAGGTAAAGATAGCCAATGGAGATATCCTAGTGGAAGTAGAATAGGGCCGCGGCCCACTCTTCTCACCGCAGGATTCCCTCGCAGCCTCCATTCTTACCCTCTTACCCAGTTTCAAGTTACATGGCCCTTTAGTCAGATCGCGATGCGTCGCACATCAATTAGCGAACGGTTTCGATGTGGGCAGCCCAGAACGAGGCGAAAAACGAGAGGAGGGTAATTTTGTCGCAGCTAAGACGATACGTCCTACTTCCACTCCTAGCAACGCTTCTATTCGTGACATTGTCCAGTTCTTCTGTTCATGCCTTGAACGAATCCTACACTCTCACTGAGTCAACCTCTCGATTACAAGAGAGTAGCACCGCGAGGGTTCTCTTAGCTCTAAACGTGTCAAACGCAAACACCCTGACAAATTATGCATTCACTTGGCATGTGAAAGACCCCAGCGGAGCCATGTTTCAAGCCAATAATCAAACAAGTGCGCCGCATAGCGCATCGTTTGTAGAGAGCGTTGCTTATCCGGGGAAGTTCGGCACTACTGCAAGTCTCGATTTGGTGGGTAGTTATCTCGTATGGGTCAATCAGACTCAGCCTCCGTTGGTAGGTTCGACAGGTGTCGGGACGCCTGTTCAGTTTCAAGTGGGCCTAACCGACACCCTAAGTTACCAACGTACCCTTCCAGTTGCAATCAAGGCGACCGGGTATAAGCCCAGTCTAAACGTAACCATCAGTATTTCCGGTCAGAGTGGGCCAGCGCCAAACTTTCCAACAAACAAGCTAGCTGATAGCAACGGGAATCTCTCCTATGTTTGGTCATCAATACCTGCTTCGATTCCTGTCGGCAATTGGACCGTGTCCTTGAGTGGGAACCCAACCAAGAGCCCGCCTGATGTACAATCATTCACGATCTTGCCAGCGAACGTCACGATTAGCGCGTTGACGCTAAGCCGGAGCCTCCTACAAGCGTCTCAGACTGAAGATTTCCGTTTCTCAGCGACGTATCCGAACGGTTCTCGAGTCAAAACAGGTGGGGCTAGTCTGCTTGTCGTTGAGGCTGATGGTTCCACTTCCGATTATGTCGCAATGTCCTACAGCAACGCTTTGAACGTGTTTCACGGAACGTATCAGATTCCACTAAGCAGCCAGTTTGGGCCGTGGGTTGCCACCGTCGAGGTCAACACATTCGACGATGCGCATGGCAACAAGGGCCCAGTGTCAGGCGTATTCAAACCGTTTACAGTTACTCCAGCGATCTTGGCAGTCTCAGTCATCACAGCCTCCAGCAACTATACAGTCAGCGACATAGTGGCGATCTACGCAACGGTCGTGACTCCGGGAGGCGATAACTTCACAAGCGGAACAGTCACCGCCACCACATATTATTCTACACGTCCTATCGGCAGCCCCCTGCAATTGTTTTACGACCAAAGTCGGGGAAAGTGGGTCGGCAGCTATACTGTTAACTCGACCAACCCCGCGGGGTTCTGGCAGATACAAGTCAACGCGACAGATACGTACGGAAACGCAGGACAGGGGTCTACTTCGACCTTGGTTAGTATTCCGATTTCACCGCAGCAAAGTTCAACTTTCAACTATCTTCTCATTGCGGCAATAGTTCTGATGGTCGCCCTCGCAGTCCTTGTGTCGTGGGTTATCTATGGGCGGAAGAGAGTCTTGAGGAGGGTCTTGAAGGTGGATATCGAAGCGATACACGCGGAGGCTAAGAAGGTCGAGAACCAGGATTTCTTCAAGAAAGTTCAGGAGCAGCTAAAGCAACAGAGAAAGGAGAAGGCGGACGGAACCCACGCTGGTTAGACTCTCTGCCGCAACTCTTTTGCTCAACTAGAGTCCTGACAATTCGTCCTTCGAGGCATCCGTTGATCCGATGTAGTTGTAGACTCCTGTTTTCAGTACCTTTAGAGACAGAAGTGCGCATTTCAGCCTGACTGCGGTAAGCTGTCCACCTATCAATGATAGAACGTCTTCCTTGGAGATCTTGCGGGCATCATCGATGGTCTTCCCCTTTACGAGCTCGGTCAGCATGGAGGCCGATGCTTGGCTTATCGCGCAGCCTTGCCCGTTGAACTTCACATCTTTCACATTATTCTTTTCATCTACCTCAAGCTGCATCTCGACTACGTCTCCGCAGAGCGGGTTCGTGTCTCGTGCGTGGATCTGAGCATGGGGCAGGGTTCCCTTGTTTCGAGGGTAGCGGTAGTAGTCGAGAATTATTTCGGAATAGATGGAACTCATATCTTGAACACTCTTCCCGCTCTCTCCACGGACTCTACCAGTCGATCAATCTCGTCTTCAGTATTGTAAATGTATACGCTCGCCCGAGTGGTGGAGGAGACTCCTAGCCGGTCCATCAGGGGCTGTGCGCAGTGATGGCCTGACCGCACAGCGATTCCATCTTCGTCCAGGAGACTTGCCATGTCGTGAGCGTGAACGTCTCCCAGACTGAAACTTATCACTCCTGCTTTTGTCCTCGGATTCGCGGGACCATAGATTTTGATGCCCTTGACCTTTCCCAACATTTCATGCATATACTCGGTCAATTCCTGATCGTGCGCTTGGATATTCCGTAGTCCTATCTCCGACAAGTAGTCTATGGCCTTTCCCAAGCCAATAGCGCCTGCTATGTTGGTGGTCCCAGCTTCAAATCTGTATGGAGGGTCTCTCCATGTCGATTCGTAAAGATGGACTTCCCGGATCATTTCACCACCTCCATGGTAGGGTGGCATCTCTTCGAGAATCGCCTTCTTTGCGTATAGGACTCCGATGCCTGTTGGTCCGCACATCTTGTGGCCTGAAAAAGCGAGAAAATCACAATCCATGTCTTGGACGTCTACAGGCATGTGAGGGACCGATTGGGCAGCGTCCACAAGCACTCGACAGCCCTGTTTGTGGGCTTCGCGGATATACTCACGGACTGGATTAATTGTCCCCAGAACGTTCGACACGTGAGTCAGGGTGACGAGCTTGATTCCGCCTGATTCCAGGTGTTGGCGAAAATCCTCATGGACTAGGTGACCATCATCGGTTAACCCGACATATTTCAGATGCGCTCCTCTTTCCTTGGCGAGGAGTTGCCATGGAACAATATTGCTGTGGTGCTCCATCTCGGTTAGAATGATCCCATCACCCAGGCCGACGTTCGCGCGACCCCATGATTGGGCGACTAAGTTGATCGCTTCTGTAGTCCCACGAACAAAAATGATTTCATTCGGACTCTTTGCGTTTATCAGTTGAGCGATCTTCGCTCGTGCCTCTTCATAGGCGGCAGTCGCCTCCTCGCTGATCTTGTAGACGCCACGGTGAACATTCGCGTTGTACTCATTGTAAAAACGGGTCAGTTCATCGATTACTTCTGCAGGCTTCTGGGCGGTGGCCGCGCTGTCAAGATATGCTAGCGGTTTTCCATTTATGAGGCGGTTGAGAATTGGAAAATCATGCCTGACCTTGTCGATATCGTACAGCTTATCTCCGTGAATGTATGCTGTCGCCTGTTTTTGCGTGGCGTATCCCCTGACAGTGCTCTGGGCAAGCTGTCCGGGAAAAGTTAGGGGAGGCTTAGTAGTGGGCGTGGTGCTCTTCGGGACTGCGAGCCCCGGTAGCCTGTTCTTTGCCTTTCGGTACGAAGCTGTGTCCGCAGCCGCATGTGAGGTAGCTTTCAGGGAAGTTGAACTTGAAGCCGCCGCCCATTTCTGTTTCAACGTAGTCAATCTCGGCGTCTCCGAGAAGGTCTGCGCTCTTTGGGTCGGCTACGATGTTGACTCCGTTCTTGTGCTCTATGACGTCGCTGTCGCTGGTTTTGTCCAGTTTCAGACCGAACTGGTAGCCAGCGCATCCTCCTGCTTTGACGAAGATGCGTAGGGCGAGGGACTGGTCGCTGACCTGTTTCAAGTAGTCTTGGACCTTGACCGCTGCCTTTTCGGTTATACTGATTGCCATAGTCTCTACCTAACCCTAGCTCCGAGCTTCCTTTTTAACCTAGGCGTAACCCCCTCGAGTTCTTGGACCTGTAGGCTGATCTTGAACCGAAGAAGTTCTGTCCCCGGCTTAGGTAATCCCAGGAGTCGATGCCCCGAAGCCGACCTCGCACACTGCGAGTTGGTCGAACCACCCAGTCGTAACCTTGGGCTCAGGTTAATGCCTCTTTCTTTATCCAATCGTAGCCTCTTGCTTCGAGAACGTCTGCGAGCTCTGGCCCGCCTGATTTGACCATTCTGCCGTCGAGGAGGATGTGTACGTGGTTGGGTTTGATGTATCGGAGGATTCTTTGATAGTGGGTGATGATCATGACGCCCATTTCGGGGCCTACGAGTTTGTTCACGCCTTCGGCGACGATTTTCACCGAATCTATGTCCAGTCCGGAGTCTGTTTCGTCGAGAACGGCTATTTTGGGCTGTAAAACGGCTAGTTGGAGTATTTCGCAGCGTTTCTTCTCTCCCCCGGAGAATCCTTCGTTCAGGTAGCGTGTTGCGAAGGAGTCGTCCATGTCCAGCAGCTTGAGCTTTTCCTTCAGGAGCTTCCGGAACTCGAGAACTGAAACCATCTCTTGGCCCAAATCCCCTCTCTTCCCTCCCTGGCGAACCGAGTTGTAAGCAGTCCGGAGAAATGTGGAGAGTGATACTCCTGGGACTTCGTAGGGGTATTGGAATGCGAGAAAGACTCCTTTCCGGGCCCTTGCATCTGGTGCCAGGTTGAGCAATGTTTGTCCGTCGAAGCTGATGTCGCCTTTCGTGACTTTGTATTTGGGATGCCCCATTATCGTAGAAGCGAGGGTGCTCTTTCCGGAGCCGTTCGGACCCATAATCGCGTGTATCTCGCCCTGCTTGACTTGAAAGTCGACCCCCTTCAGTATCTCTTTTCCTTCAATAGAAGCATGCAGGTCCTTGATCTCTAGCTGGCTCAATTCTGAATCCTTCTTACTTTCTTTCCTTCGTTCTGTTCACGATTGATCCCGTTTTTCTTTCTTGAGGGTTCGACAAGAGCGGCATGACGTACGTCATATAAAGTCCTTCGTTCCTCGACACCAACGAATTATTGAGACCTACATCACCCGAGTGTCAAACGCTGAGAAGCTTGCTGGTACAATGAATAAGATTCTGTCTTTGGAAGACGTGAGAGAACTTGTTGGAAAAAGGCGTCTCGCATGGGACACTGTAACCAAGAACAAGAACGACTTTCTGACAGCGTTAAGAGAGAAGGTCATTGGCAGAGCGACGAGTTCAAATTATCAGCTTCCAGAACTGACCGGTGGCATTTGTGATGACTGCACACATCTGAAGGCAGAACGAGATTTACTCCTTGGTAAGAGTGCATAACTCACTTGCTAGCGCGAGATGACCCGAATATCACTAGACGCCCAACCCTTCGTATACCGCAGTGCCCCAATTGTTTATCGGGGCAGTAGTTGGTCGAAGACAAGGCTGAGCTAATCCCTCTTTTCCCGAAGTTCAAATGCACCGACAAGTTCGGACGCGAGTGGTTGCTACTCGTACCTGAAGACTTGGATCTCCCACCAACCGATGAAACGCTAATTCAAGTGCTCGCTGAGATTCTCTCAATCCCTCCACTCGGACTTGAGCAGGTAGAAGAGGGGAAGATCTGGTTCAGTCCCAATCACCAAATCGCATATCGGTTCGGCTATCCCAACGAGCCCATCAAACGATTCGAGAAGAGGTAGAGAGTTCTTGGTCAGAGAAGTAATCGTAGCGGAGCAACCAAAATGCGATTTCTGTTCTAGCAAGGCGGAGTACGATGGCAAGACGCGTGATGGTCCGTGGGCGAACATGTGCGAGTACCACTTCAGACTAAACGGAATCGGTCTGGGAGTAAGCAATTTCCCGCCATTGTTCATTGCCCGTCAACGTACTTGTAATCTTTCAGAACTCTCGACTCGGTTCCGCGTCGAGAGAAGAGCATACCCCCAGCCAGCGATGCTGAGTCCAAAAAGGGCCTCGAATACGAGGAATGCGGCATAGGCTATTGCGCTTCCAAAGATAGAGGCGAGCCCGATGATTTGGAGAACAATGAGCCAAAAGCACCATCTGGGGAGGACTCTGGCTCGGACAACTGCCACGCTGAAGACAAGATATCCAACCAGTAGGGCAAGTGCGAATATTAGAAAGGTCGCAATGAAGCCGTTGTTCGTAGGTAGGGCGTCGTACAGCGAGGGCGAGTTAGCCGCCATGTAAGGCCCGAGGAGGAGATCGTTCCACAATGGGTATCCTACGCCAGTGGCAAGCGCCAAAAAGAAGAGTAGAAAGCCGAAGGTCCCAAGCCTGTCGAGGCTGGTTGAGAAATGCGAGTACCAGCCTACAAGCCCCAGGAGGATGGTCGTCCACCCGGCGTACTCAAAGATATGCGCTGGGACCCAGAGCGACTGTTGAACAAACTGGGATCCAGCCCCTTGGGGGTGTATGATAGACGCTACGACAATCATCCCTCCGCCGAGCAGGAGCAATGGCCCGCTCCATCTCTCAACGGTATCCAAGCTATCTCTGGGCAGGATTCTGTATGCGAGTATAAGGCTTCCTTCAAAGAATCTAACGAGACGGTCCGAGCATGGTCTCGGTCCCGTAGCGAATGCTCTCCTTTCCTATAGATGATAGGACTCCATTCTGACCCCATATCACGGCGAGAACAAGGATAGGGGTTTATTGCCGACGAATCCCATGTTTTTACGAGGAGAACATAATGCCCGATTTGAGAGACTCTGACCGAAGCTTCGATGCTCGCGACGTTTCTTCGAGCACCAGTGTTATGAGTCGAGGTTCTCCGGACTTTAGTCATATTTAAGGGCGCTAAGACTGGATATCGGAACTTTTCGCGGGGCAGGGTCTCGGCCGAGTCCCGAGACGACAGTCCATACTTGACGAGTCCTTGTAATTTCTCAGGAATATGACCAGCTCGATCCATAGTTGCTTTTACCAGTCCCTGTCATTTCGGTCTGGAAGGGAAGGTCAGGAAAACCGTGACCTCTCTTTCTCTTGTGTGGTTACGTCCTGATTATCGCTAGGCGAGAGCTAGGCTCTAACTGGTCACAAGGTGAAAGAAGTGGCGATTGAACTTACGCCCACGAAGATCAAGGGTAGCAAGTATCTCTTGATTCCGAAAGACCTCGCGAGGCTTCTTGAGATTGAGGATAAGAGTGTTCTTAACCTGACTATCGAGGAGTCCTCAAAGGGCCCGAGACTAGTCTACTTAGTCAGCGAACGAGTCCCACATCACACGGAAAACTAGACTTTCAGGTTGCTAGCGGATCGATGGGGCTGCTACCCGAGTTCTTCACGTTGCTGGGAATTGAGATATTCGCAGCATTGAGTCTCGTGAGCGTACTTCTCGACCGAGATATTCCATCCTCCGCACAATGGCTCTTTCAGGGTGCGGCTGGGCTGGGGCTGGGACAACTCGTTGTGACTGAAGGATTTGGGACGAGTAGCGTAATAGATGCGTCGCGCTTTTGGATCAGCATCTTCTATCTGATACTGTCCGTTTGCAGTGTTGCGGGCCTGAACGTCTACCTCGTCTCTGTTCGTAGAAAAGCGGCGATAGCCTCGGTCTTTTCAGGGACAATTACGACACCAACGGTGACTGTCTCCGTTCTCTCCATTTCTTCTTATCTTGGCGGTGTTGATGTTAGTTTCACTCCTCTCACAATTGTGATACTTGTCGTCCCGGCCGTCCTCGTTGGTGTAGGCGCGTATGGGTTCTTGCACAAGACCTTCAAGCGGATTGGGAAATCTGCTGGACGGGAGTTATCGCCAGCTTCAGTTTCCGCTCCGGTGGAGACGCCGAGGAAATACGAGTCGTTGGATCTGAAGGATATTCTCGGAGAGTGGGAGGAGTCCCAGAAGAAGGATCGAGTGGCATAGACGATGAAAGGGATGAAGGGGCTCTTCGATCTTGGCGGCAAGAGTGTTCTCAGGCTTGGGCTTCTAGTGTTATCGACACTATTGATCGTGGGTGGAAGCGTATTCTTCTACGACAGGTTGGTCTACGAAAGAGCTCTAAGTGTGGGCGGGGTGATCACAGGCTCGGGCTCGACGACCCAGACAGGACTGAATCCAGCACCTGGGACAATTCTCATACTTGCAGTCTCTGCGGTCCTCATCAGTCTCAGCGTGTTCGGGTTTCTACGTGAAGTGTTCCGTGGTAAGCGCAGCAGAAAGGCCCTGGCCAAAGAATCATCACCAACAGCCTCAGTGTCGTTGCCTCTGGAAATTGGTCCACCATTACAAGTGCCGTCAATGCAGAGAGACTGGGAGGAATCTCCCAAGAAAGAAGAAAGCAAGCACTAGGGGCACCGGTCCGTCTTTGAGTTTTTGATAGATCAGGAATGAATCG
>VBBR01000162.1 GCA_005881615.1 Candidatus Bathyarchaeota archaeon | reverse complement strand
GCTGCGAGTTCAAGAAACCAATCAGAGACGAACGCCGGATAACTGTCTCAGTATGGGTGAGCCGGATAGGAGACCGCTCATGGGACCTCGACTACACCATCCACGGACCCAGAAGGGCAGAGTACGCGATCGGCAGGACTACACAAGTAGCCTACGACTACAAAACCAGATCTGCGGCTAAGATCTCCGGAAAGCTCAAGAGAGAACTGACGAAGCACTTCGAAGCGCCAGTCAAGTTCAGAGAAACAGGTTAAGGCCCACCCAAAAAGGTTCGGCAAACCTAATGCATCATCGCATTCTTACTTCCTAACACACTAGCAGCGATCCATACGCCACTGGTCAGAAGTAGCACCCCACCAAGAAATCCGAGAATGAAGCTGAAGAACGGGGCGGAGAGAAAAGAAAGGAGAATTGCCACGAAATACGGAACGCCTGACCATTTTGGTAGTCGTTGACTCTGCCATATCGCAATCCCGAAAAGGATCGAACCAATAACTGAGAAGAGCCCAGCCAACCCTGCAAAAAGGAATGCAGACGAGTTCGAGACCGCGACCGAGTCCGCGACGATCTTGATCGCGTTAGCGTCACCATCGAGGTAAGCTCTTCCCGCTATAGGTGCCACGAAAGCAAAGATTCCAGCAAACGCCAGGAAAAGTCCTACCCCAACGATTGTCAGGATCATTCCTGCAAATGCCCATCTACCAGCAGACCCCTCAACCAATATCGAATAGAGAGATTGCACGCCTACGAGCAAGAGGACCAAAGACACCATTCCAATCATGTTCCCAAGGCCAACCATGCCAGACGCCTGCGCAAAGCCTGCAGGGTCCACGGCTGGATTGATGAAAACTCCTGGAGGTAAGACGGAGACGATTCCTACAGTCCCTGAACTTGGGAGAGCCAATATTCCAAGACGAACTCGGTTCTGCATCCCACTTGAATTCCGAAGCTATCTAGATTATGAAACGTATCTTCTCCCGTAGACTGAAATGATCTGTGAGGCCGCAAGACGCCCTTAGGGCAGAACGCATGAGGTCCTTGTTCCTACCAGTTCTCTGAAGAACTCGCTTTCCTAACCAGTAATAGAAACGGTCTTCAGTTGTGGTGAGCCGTGCGGTCCTTTCGGCTCCATTTTGGACGAACACGGTTTGCTTCCTTCTCTCCCTCTCATAACCTCTGAGTGCTTGCGCACTGAAATTCTTCGATTCAAAACATTTCTCAATCGTGTTTGCGAGCGCCACTGCATCTTGTAAAGACAAATTCGCTCCTTGGGCCCATGACGGGTCAAGCGCATGGACAGCATCCCCGAGCATGGCAGCTCTATCTGAAACCCAGTTCTTCACATCAACTCTTCTAGCTCGGCTCTCGGCGACGTCAGACCAAGACCCTAGACTGCTAAGGGCGCCGGAAACGTCAGGTTCGATATCGGCAAGCTGTTTCTTGAATGACTCTAGTCCTGCGGACTTTAGCTCTCCGACAGTCCTGTTCGGAAGATAGTAGAAAATGTACGTTGCCGCGAGCAAGATACTGTCTTGCTTCTCTCTGAAGCGAGTCGACTGGCCCTGCAAGCATAAAGAGAAAATGGTTGGGATACTCTCTCACTCGTACAGGTATTTGGAGCGCCTGCCTGACTCTGGAGTTCTCACCATCAGCTCCTACGATAATTCTTGCAGAGAGTTGAACGAGAGAACCGTTCCTCTCCGCCTCTAACCGGATTCGTTCAGACCGGTTTTGGAGTATTTGCCGAAAGGATGTTGATTCATAGAATATCCCATTCCTCTTTGAGTGTAGCTCTCGGAGTCTGACTTCCAGCTCACTGGGTACTATCGTTAGCAAGTAGTTGTAGGGGTGGTCGAGAATAGAGTAGTCAAGTGTCATCAATGGCTTTCCGCCTATCTCATGCCAATCTACGCGAGAAACCCTGGACCCTATTCTGGCAACATGATCCAGAAGTTTCCCTCTATGATGCATGTTCTTCGTCCTTTGGATGCAAGGGCGAAGCCCAAGGCGAGACCTGCTAATCCCGCACCCACAATTACGACGTCGTAGTCCTCCACCAGCCGCAGAAGCTCCCTAGGATTCGATCCCGAGTGGAGGTAAATAGCAAGGTCGGTCGGACCCACCTACGCACCCCAGAGGGGACTAGGCTTCCGCTCGGACTGGGGTCTCGAGTCGTTTTCTTGTACCAACCGCCCATTAGTCAGAGTCTCTCGCCGTGGGGGCGTTCCGGGGGGATCACCCCTCACGGGGACTTGACATCCTTCACGCTGGATAGTGAGGGAAAAAACCAAATTTCAGTTTCCACAAGTCCTCCATGAGCCTTCCCGTGTTAGCCAAGGCAGTGATTGCAAAGCCGACCTCACCTCGACCCGACGGAATCAGGTTCCTCGGTGGCATCGCCCTTCTAGCAGGAATCATGCTTCTGTTCGCAGTAATATCGCTAGGTATACCCTACTACCCTAATTGGACCTATGGCCCGGGGCTGATTGGGGCCTGGATTATCCTATGTTTCGGATATGTCGGCTTCGGGCAGTTCTTACCCACGCTGTTCAGCTTCGGGCAATTCTTACCCGCGCTGTCCCTCGCCATGATCGTGATGCTCGCGATTCTATATCTTGCTGCAGGGATCGGTTTCTTCTCGGGACGCCGATGGGCATGGACGCTCGGCGTAACGTTGGCTTCATTTGGAGTAGCGTCGAGCGTTCTCCAAACCATTACATGGGCTCAATACGATTTCTTTGCTATACCTGGGCTAATTGTAACTCTATTGATATTGGTCTATCTCATGACCCCTCTCGCTAGAAACTTCTTTTTCGAACGCCGTGCCCGCCAAGGCACGGTAACTGGCGACTAGTGGGTTTCTGACTAGATTTCTGGCTAGTCCCGGATGGTCAGAGTTCAATTGACCCGAAAGGTTTCTTCAACCTCTTCAAACGAGAGGGAGAACACGGTGCTGACCCAAGGTGCGTACTTGCGATCAACTGGTTCCCTTTTCAAGTCTGTTCGTGAGTCTTTCGAAACCTCTGCGAACTCGACCCACCGCAGCCCGTAAGCGTTCTTTTCGTTCATGCGCAGAGGGCCGCCATGCTTCGCGACTAGAATGTACAATAGCTCGTTCTCGCAGTACCTTGAGTCGCGAGGATCTCTAGCATAATACGGTACGGTGAGCCTCTGGGTCCAGTTCTTGATCACGACTCCGAGGTCCTCCCTAGCACATCTTCTCGCAGCCTCCGAGAGGCTTTCCACTCTCCGACTCCCGTACTTCCTGGGGTGAGTGTCGCGGGAGAGGCTCCAGACCTTGTCGAATATCCTGTGTCTTCTGTGCTGAGTGAGGATTCTTCCGCTTTGATCTAGGCACGCGATGGTTATTCCTGCATGTTTTTGTCCGAGAATGGGACCGTTAGGCTATCCCTGACTCTGTGGGTCCACCATCTATCGCCATAACCAATTGTCCTTCCCGATTCATCCAGCAGCGGGATCCTGTATCTTTCCATAGTCGAATCGCGCTTAGATTTGGTTCCCCGCGATTTTCCATCCTTCTCTGAGCCGAGGCGTAACTTTGTTCCGATGAACCATTTCATCGATTCTGCGTCCATGGTTCATCAACGGCAAGGGCTCTGCCTTCCTCCAGGAGATCCT
>VBBR01000026.1 GCA_005881615.1 Candidatus Bathyarchaeota archaeon | reverse complement strand
CGTAGATTGACGCGCCGACGAGGTATACGTCGTTACGCCACCGGGCCACGATCGGATATGGTTTGATCCGGGTGTGTCCACGTGTGGCGAAATAGTCCATGAACTGAATGCGCATCTCTGCCAGGCTGTAACGCTGTTTTGTAGGGGGGTTTCCGATGAAAGAATAAGGTGCACACGGGACTTCACCACAAGTAGTTTGGTCGGGAGCCGCCCAGTAGTTACTTTTGCAGGATGGACATTTTCTTCGAATGAAGCCGATTTCTCTGAAGTACGGGAGGGCAAATTCTTCCGGATTAATCTCTGGCATCTATCGTGTCCCTTCACGATTACTTGGGAAATATAGAAGCTTGGATGGAACTGGCGTTCTAGAGGGTTGTCGATTCGAGGAGAAGACTGTGCGGAGCTATACCGCGAACCTCCTTGCTCTTCCTCTAACCGAATAGTGCCCCGAGTCCTGCTAGGGCTTCTTCTTCTTTCTTCTTCTCTTCTTCAGCCGGTTTCTTGTCTTCCTTCTTTGCCTCAGCAGGTGCTGCGGGCGCTGCTGCGGGTGCGGCCATCACACTGGCTGACTTTAGGGCTTCGTCGATGTTAACTTCTGAGAGTGCTGCGACTAGGGCTTTCACTTGGGCTTCTTCGACTTGGCTGCCCGCTGCGGTTACGACTTTCTTGACGTTCTCTTCTGTCACAGGCTGCGCTGATGAGTGCAGCAGTAGTGCGGCGTAGACATACTTCATTGGACTTTTTCCTCTTTTCTCAGGATTTGATTGGATTTTAGTCGAGCGTCAATTCCTACACTTAAGGGTTTCCGGGTATTGCGGCAGGAATCTTCTGTTGGAGGACTCTCGCGTTCATGACGGCGCGTCTGAGTACGGGCTCGATGGTGCCGCTTTCAAGGAAACCTGCTTCAACGGCAATCGCTAGTGCTTCTCTCATTCCTTTCCCTAGGATTCTCGGCGCGTTCTCAGGGGTCACGTAGCCGGCGTCTATTGAGAGGCTGAACGCGTTGCTAACGGCTTGGAAGACATCTTTTCGATATGCGGTGATGTCGAGTACGAGATCGTCGGATTTGAGTATGGTTCCGTTATCGTATGCGGTTGATAGTGTGAGCCCAGCCTCCATTGGCTTGAGCCCAAGTTTGGAAAGAACGGAGGCCATCTTAGGCGTGATCAGGTCTCCTCTTCTGGCAACAACCGAGTCTCGTGCCACCCAGATGCTTCCGCCCTCGATTCTCGTTTGGACCTTGATTTCTCCGAACTCACTGATTACCGGGCCAGGGGGCAGTCCTGTGTTTCCGGCTGGAACCATTATTTCACCGGTTGCAATATCTCCGGCTTTCGCGGGGACTCTGACTTTGCTCTTTTCGAGCAATATTATCAGAGAGTAAGGGTTGACGTCTGTGAACAGCAGAATGTTCGATCCTTGAAGGTCCTTGACAAACTCCCCGACCCTGCCGTGGCTGGACTCTGAAAGCTCCACAGATTTCCGCAACAGATTATTCTTCGTAACAACCATCGCTACCCTGTCGCGTAGACGTTTTCGTAATTCGTGGATCTGGGACGAGCGGACTTTGGTCAGGTCTGCGGCCGCTATGACCGGGTATTTCTCCAAGAGTTCTTGGAGTTCGGCAATTGCTTCTTTCTTCCAAGCGGCTACTTTTCGAGTTGTAGACATTGTTCTATCCCTGCGTGGTCAGGGGTATCTTTACTAGCGGTCCCATTGATGCTTTTATCGAGACAGCCTTGATGTTCTTGGGACCCTTCTCGAGCTTCGCCTCTAATCGTGAGATTACAGTCTGGATGTTTTGGACGAGAGCATCGTCGGACATGTCCTCGGTTCCTACTTTGACCTGGATTACCGGCTGATCCTTCATTTTAAGCCGGACATTGCTACGCTGCCGCTTGATGATATCGTCAATAGGTGCGGTGGGAGGGATAGGCGTCGGCATTTTGCCTCTGGGCCCGAGAATCTGTCCGAGGGTCTTTCCAACCTGCGGCATCAACGGGGCTTCTGCGACGAAAAAATCGTAGTTCTGAGCTATCTTCCGAGCGTCCTTTTTAGCGCGCCCCAGTTTGTCGAGATCCTCGCGCCCAATAACGATGTCGGCTCCAGCGTTTTTGGCTCTAACGGCCAGGTCGCCGCCGGCTATGACTGCAACTTTCGAGTCCTTGTCCGCGGGTGTGGGAAGTTCGAGGTTCTCGTTGATCCTCCCTTCGGGCTTTTTCAGGTCTATCTCGCGAAGCTTGACCGACAATTCGATGGCCTGGGTGAACTTTCTCTTTTCGGTCTTGCTCCTTACCTCGCCGATGGCTTTTGTGATCGAGTCTTTAGACAAGGGCATCTTACTGTTCTCCTATTGTAATTCCTTTAGAGCAGCGTCATACTGGCCGGCGTCGAGGTTCTTGATGAAGTCTTTTGGCTCCTTGGAATCTACTGTGACGCCCATGCTTACGCATGCGCCTGCGACCTCTTTCACAGCTGACTTTAGGGTCCGTGAATAGCTGTCTGTCCGTTTCATCTGAGCTATTTTCACAATCTGTTCAGGGGACAGGTTACCGACCTTGGTGGCTTTGGGTGTTGCTGATCCTTTTTCGATACCTAGTTCCTTGACTATCAAGGCAGAAGTAGTCGGAGTGCCGATCTCAACTTCAAAGCTCTTGTCTTCCACGTTGACGAGGATCTTTACGGGGACCTTCATTCCCGCGTAAGCTTTTGTGAGCTCGTTGATCTTGTTCACGATCTGAAGAATGTTGACCCCGAGAGGTCCTAGTTGTGGACCTAACGGGACCCCTGCCGTGGCTTTGCCGCCGTCTATTATCGCATCAACTGTTTTCTTGTCGGCCAGCTTCCTCTACCTCTCCTCTGCTCACGAGCTTGACGTAGTCCGCGTGTACTGTTATTGGAAGCGTTGCGAAGCCTTCTTCGAGAAGCTCGATGACAACTTCCTGCTTGACCTTGTCAACGTGTGTGATCTTCGCTTTCAGACCTCTAAAGGGTCCACCGACAACCTCAACGAGATTTCCAACGCTCAACTCCTCGATTACAGGTCTGGTTACTATGAATCGTTCTATCGCCGCAAGCGAGACGACACCCTTTGTTCTGGTTCTTGCGTGCCTTGTCCCGGCTATCGCTTCGTCAACGAAATGTGGTCCCATCGCCTCGACGAAAATGTACCCCTTGATGACCTCTGGCGCGAGAATAGCTACGATGGGAAGCTTCTTGGGTTGGATTCTACTGGCCATAAGATCGACTACAGTTCTCTCCTGTCCGCTCGTTGTCCGGACTGCGTATATCGAGGTCTTCTGGGTCTGGGTTGCCAAGGTCTTTCCTCTCTAACGAGTGGGAGTGACCTGGCTAGCGGGCAGCTGGTATAATCCGACTACCCAGAAGAGGATTCTGAGAACGAATCCTATGCCCCCGACTATAGCTACTCCTATTAGGATGATTTTGATGTTGAGTTTTGTTTCTTGCCAGTCCGGCTTCTGGGCTACGTGAAATAGGCGTCTCGCCGATTGAAGGAAGTTCCCGATGCCCATGAGATACCCTAGCTTGATGAACGGAGTCCGACGGAACCGGCCTTCCCTATTTTAACTATGCTAGGCGGCATTGTGGCCTGAGCGCTTTTCAGGCTCGATGTTCAGGGCCGCGTCTAACGGTTGACTACAGGATGAGCGAAAGGACCGCTTTGGCGGTATGCAACCTGTTTTCGGCTTCGTCCCAGACCACTGACTGGGGACCGTCGATGACGTCTTTGGTCACTTCGTCCCCTCTATGAGCTGGCAAGCAGTGAAGGAATATGGCTCCAGGCTTGGCATATGTGAGTAGTGTCTTGTTGACCTGGTATCTTGGAATGAACGTCGAGAGACGTGTCTCCTTTTCCTTCTCCATACCCATTGAAATGAACGTATCAGTGTAAATTGCGTCTGATCCCTTGACCGCTTCTTCAGGGTCCTCCCCGATGCTGATTGACGACCCAGAGGTTTCGGCGGCCTCCTCGGCGCGTTTGACTGCTTCCGGGTCGGGGCCGTAGCCCAGAGGCCTTGCCACTGCGATGTTGACTCCGGTCTTAGCGCACCCTATCAGTAGACTGTTGCAGACATTGTTTCCGTCGCCCACGTACGCTACTTTCAAGCCTTTCAATCGCTTCTTGTATTGGATCAACGTCAGAAGGTCTGCAAGTATCTGGCATGGGTGATGCTTGTCAGAGAGACCGTTGACGACAGGTGCATCTGCATTCTCAGCGAGAACGACCAGATCGTCATGGGAGAAGACCCGTGCCATTATGGCATTGACGTACCTGTCCAAGACTTTTGCAGTATCCGAAACCGTTTCTCCGCGTCCCAGTTGCATCTCGTTCCAGCTGAGATAAATGGGGTGGCCGCCCAGTTGGGCGACAGCTGTTTCGAAGGAGACCCGGGTTCTCGTTGACGGTTTCTGAAATATCAAGGCCACCGTCTTTGTCCTGAGTTGTTGGGGGACTTTCCTTCGTCGTGCCATTATGGATGAGCGTTTTAGGATCAGGTCGATCTCTCTTGGTGATAATTCGACTAGCGAGAGAATGTCTCTTCCTTTCAAACCGGCCAAGGTTTTCGATAGCTCTCCGTAACTGTTTGTCGGTCGACGATTCTTCTCTTATAAGAACCCGTTGAGTCCCCTCTTATCGTCGATCTCACAAGTTGAAAAACGGGTTTAAATCCGGCCAACGGTGCTTTAGAAGCTGAACGAAAATGGTTGATCTAGAAATAACATATTGCCAGCCTTGTGGTCACCAGCCACGCGCGGTCGATATGGTTAATCAGCTGCTCGCAACTTACGGCATGCCGCTGAACCGGAAACTGACGGTTTCCCTGAAGCCGGCAGACAAGGGAGTCTTTGACGTCGTACTTGACGGCCAACTTATCTTCTCGAAGCACGAACAAGGTCGTTTTCCGACTGTGGATGACCTCAAGAAACAGCTCGACCAGAAGCTTACGATTCCTCTAGAGACCCCGCAATAAGCGTACTGAGCGACCCGGACCTACGTAACCGATGGGCTCGCCTCACTGCGATATTAAGCGGTTCTCATCCGACTAGGTTTCTTACGATAGTTTGAGGCTGGAATGGCTCCAGATCGTCGTATCCTTGGCCCGTTCCGACAAGTGTTACTGGTCTACCCATTATGTAAGACAGGGATATCGCGTTACCGCCTTTGACGTCAGCGTCGAGTTTTGCGAGGATTATCCCATCGATCTTGACTGCTTGGGAAAAGACCTTCCCCTGTTCTACCGCATCGTTTCCGGTGAGGGCATCAACGACTAGAATCGTCACATCTGGTTTCGTGACTCGGACGATCTTCCTCATTTCTTCCAACAAGTTCTGGTTTGTTTGCATCCGTCCCGCGGTGTCTATTAGGACCGCATTGATCCCATGACCCCGCGCATAGTTGACCGCGTCAAATGCAACAGCAGCGGGGTCCGCACCATACTGATGCTTTATCATTCGTACGCCGATTCTTCTCGCATGCTCCTCAAGCTGCTCTATTGAGCCCGAACGGTACGTGTCGCTGGCAGCCAATATGCAGGTCCTTCCCCTTTTCTGCAGAATGTGAGCAAGCTTTGCAATGCTTGTCGTCTTCCCCGTTCCATTGATCCCTACGAACACTATAATCGCTGGCTCCCCAGCGTTTCGTTTCGCTTCGACAAGCTCGAAAATGTCGAGTCTTCCTGCCTTGTCCAGTACAGATAGCAGCACATCGCCGAGAATGGCTTTGACCTTTGCCCTAGGATCGGAGAATCTGGCGAACTGAACGTCTTTCAGTTTCTCTTTCAATTCAGTCGCTACGTAGTCCGCTACGGAGACTGCGACATCGCTTTCTACTAGGGAGAGCTCGAATTCATCTAGAACTTTGTCTAGATCCTTTCCTT
>VBBR01000160.1 GCA_005881615.1 Candidatus Bathyarchaeota archaeon | reverse complement strand
CTACCAATTGATGGTCAAACTTGGTAATCAGTCAACCATTGTGAGCAATGCAACTTACGCTGATGCACCTGTACTCGCGATCTTTTGGCACATCGTCAGGGAAAATGAAACCTGGACATTCCCGATGAACCTCACGCTGAACCAGCCCGGGAATAATGTGAGGATCATATTCGAGTTGTGGTCCTATGGTGTCCCAACCTCCACCTTTGAATACACCGGATTGTGGGACCAGATTTGGCTAAACGTTACACCCTAGGCGCGGACAAGGATTCTTCGCCAGCGAAGAAGACTGCGCCGAGGTCGGATCACACCATGAGCAGAGAAAGGATTCCAGCTAAAGATTCGAAGGGGGAGAAGGAGATCGAGACTCTCGTATTGCAGAAATCGGCGACGAAGCCCATCCCTCTTGCTCGGCTAGTGAGAGAATTGTCCAATGAACTCCCATACGAGTATGACAAGATAATCTCGAAGATTGCAGAACTGCAAGCTGACAAGAAAATTCTGATCAGAGAACCAGTCCCGTATACACGGTTTCTAGACTATCTTCTCTCTCCGCTCTCCATTTGGTTCTGGGAACTCGTAGCCGCAACTCTAGCCTCCATCGGCCTCGTCTCTGCATCGTCAGGTCTAGCGCTCTACCTCCGCTACATCTTTGGCTCCCTATTGGTCCTAGTTCTCCCCGGATACTCCCTTGTCGGCTTCATCTACTCCAAGAAGGAAGACCTTGACTACCTGACTCGAATATCGGTCTCTTTTGTCATGAGTCTGGCCATAACAACGTTAGTCGGGCTCGCGCTGAACTTCACTCCCTTCGGCATTACCTTGTTCGCTGTGACCCTGTCACTCAGCGCGGTAACGATTGGGCTGCTAATTCTCACTACTCTTAGAAAGTATTCCTACTACCGCCTTGCGAACATCATGACGGCGAAGTAACAAGCTCTCAATAGTTTCCTTCTACTAGAAGGCTAAAGACTCGAAATAACAACCTTCAAAAACCAAACCCCCGGTTCCAAGGCTAACTCGGTGTCAAGGCCATGTTACCGTCACATTGATCTTGGTCACGGGGAATGGTTGTTGTTAGGATTAGGAATAGTAGTAGATTGTCGCTTCTCTTGTTGAGAAGATCTTGTCCGTGTTATCGTAGAGGTGGTTGTAGAAGGCACTGGGTGAGAACCCGTTGTACGGTGTATAGGGCTCGCCGAAGCCGAACGATGACACGTTAGAGTTGACAGCTGAATACAGACCGGGGTAAACCACTACAAGGCAGCCTGGTGCGGGACGGACAACCCCGATCATCTTGGAAATATTCCACTCCTCCACCGGAATGCTCATTGATGTCAGGTAGATCTCGTTGGTCAAAATACAATCTTGTCTTCCGGAAAAGGACATGTAAGAAGCAACCCCTTGCCACGTGACAGGCCTTCCACTCGCCAACGACGCGTCTGCTCCTTGCACATAGAGAGCGGTGGGAGCGTACGAGGATGCCCAAAACCCGACACCTACAGCGAACACAAGCATGATCATCAGAGAGACCACTACGACTTTGCCGAGCCTAGGCCAACGAGACCCCAATACCGTCAAGGGAGCTATCGTGAAAAACCCGATCAGGGGAGCGAAGAGCAAGAGGGAGCGGTCCCCGAAGTTTAAGGCGCCGGAGAATTCTGTGACGAGGGTAATCGCGGCCACGGTGAGAAGCAGAATTTTCAGATGAGCCCTTCTGACGATAGCCGGGACAAGAACCAGCGCCGCCAGTCCTGCCAGAAGAAGGCCAAGAAAGACGTGATCTCTCACGTACAAAACGTCAAGTATCCATTTGGGAGTCAAGTTGCCCACTTCGGATTGACCAGACGCGAGTCGCGTACCTGACAAAATTCCAAGTGAAAACGAGGATAGAATTTTTCCCGCGGAAACACTAGAGTATTTCGCCAGATATACCGCGTAGAACGCTGACCATGACAAGAATGAAAGGAGCGCAAAGACGAATAGTGCGTGCAGCGGAGGTTGACGAGTAAATTTTGGCCACTGAATTGACTTCCCCAGAATGAAGGGAACCTTTGAAGAGATTCGTGTAAATAGGCCGGGGGCCGTTGTCCATAGCGCGAAGGGCAAGAGCAAAAAAACCCAGAAGGCGGAAGTTATGCTATGAGTCACCGTGATTGCTACGCTTAGTATCGTGAGAGGAATCATAACCTTGAAGTCGTGATTGTCGTAGACCCGCAACAGGAGTAGGACAGAGGAGAGGAGGAATAGTGTCGCTGGAAAATCGTACTTGAAATACGAAGGAATGAAAGTTGGCGGAACTGCTGTAGCGATTGCCATGCAAAGAGTTACGGAATTCAAAGGGTTTACAATTGTTCTGGATAGAATCTTCCTGACCAACGTATAGGCGATCGTGAACCAGCCCACGTCAAGGATCATGACTATTGCCATTGCCGATTCAAGCAACCGCAGGCCAGTGACCCTCGAGAAGCTGAGAGTTAGTATCTGGAATCCGGGCCATTGAGAATACTGATTGGTTAAAACGGCAAGATATTCAGTCTGGTCGAAAGTGGGAATATTGGGAAAGATGACCGATATGTGCGAGGACTGGTCGAACACCCGTAGAACACCGAACTGGCCATAGGGGTCGCCGTACGGAAAGACGAGAAAGTATGTAGAGACATAGAACATTAGCCGGATAACAAGAAAGAAGGATAGAACACCGACGAAGGCAAGCTTTTCGCTCCCGAGAACAATCGAGGTTACGATAGGCACGACAAAAACGAGAAGAGTCAGATAGTAGGCAGGAGTGGGCAGTTCACGAGTATACGCTTGAAACAGCATGACAAGCGAGCAAGCTCCGAATGCGATCAGGTGCAGTACGACGAGGAAGCCACGCAAGAGATCTACAACACCAGAAAAAATGTGGCGAGAAAAAGGGCGCTGTAGTATAGAAGGCCCAGGCCGATAAAATCAATTGTTCTTCTCTTCGGCCTGAAAACGAACGAGCTCGCGAAGTAGCACAGTGTGAAGAGGGTCAAGTAGGCAGCGAGGTTTTGAACGTCCAGTGCTGAAAGCGAGACAACCGAGACTAGGAACAGGACTGCAAGTGTCATCAGAAACCCGCTTTCTCGCCGCAACCGGTCTATCTCTCCTTTCAGCTCATTCGAGCAAGCGAAAACGGGCAATAAGTCTGTCGCTGTTCTTCCTCTCGTCCATCAATGTCACGGGTTTGCGGTAGAATGTAGCCACTACGCAGGCGGCGAGGCTTGAGGGAAGGCTGCCAAGGGATTTTTGATAGTTCTTTCCTTGGATATCCACGTGTGCTCCCTTCATTCCAACAACTATGAGATTTCCGGCCTGCTCGACCATCACTCGAGAGCAGATGTCCGCTGATTCTATGAGAACATACCTCAATCCCTCCTCAAGGGAAAGTCCGTCTTGAAACTCGGGTATTCTATTCAGTTCAGACCCGACCGGGTAGACGAGCAATCCCTTTTGATGGTCACCGATCAGGCTCTTAGGAGCTTGCCTCATCTCGTTCAGGCTAAGGTTCTCAGATTGAGGACCCAGGGGGATGTAGGCGAAGATGATTCCGCCGTCAGCTGGCGGAAGATATGTGGCTCTTCCGACAGTACTAGCTTCGAGTAGGGCTTCCACACTTAGCGTGGCCCCTTCAAGCATTGCCCTCATACCAGGCCCACCACCGATTTGGCGAGGAAGCGACAGAGCGGTAAAACCCAGAATGATGCACGAGATACCCAACGCCACGAGCGGGATGATACGTGCTATGAAGTATGAATAGAGCGCCAGTACTGTTCCAAAACTGGTCAGTATCATGGCTGAGTAATTGCTCTTCTCAGCGGTATTGAGTTCTAAGAGCTGTTCTTTTAGTCCCTTCAGCCTTTGAAGAACTTCTTCGACAAGCGTGCGGTTGCTGCCAGTCACGAAGAGTACAATCCGAGCCACGGTTAGGATCAACAGAGTTCCGCTGATCGCGACAACTGTCAGAGGGCTTAGCAAGTACAATCCGAGCGGGAAGTTGTTAAACAGCCAAGTGCGTAGGTAGGCGTTGTCTTGTTCTTCGCGAAGTAACCAGTACAGTAGTCCAACAATGATGATAGTCTGTATGTCGATGAGGGCTTCGCCTAGTCGATTATTCGCCACGGGTTTTCTAGGTTTACGACTACGCAATCGAGTTAATACTTTGCCGTCCCCGGAGCTTGATTTTTC
>VBBR01000161.1 GCA_005881615.1 Candidatus Bathyarchaeota archaeon | reverse complement strand
CACACTCTTATTATAGAAACATGAAGAGGTTCGAAAGGCTATGCAGTCTCAATCGAAGCGTAAGAGGCCAGTTGGAGTCATAGTAATCGCGGTGATCGCTGCTGCGGGAGGCGTATTGTCACTTTTCGGAGCCGCATCCGTCTTCGCCGGCAGCGCCACAGGTCCCACCTAGCTGGCAATCGTGGTGACTATCTTCGGCATCTTTGGACTTGCACTGGGCGTCGGGTTCTACACCGGAACGCGCTGGGCCTGGATGGGAGGAATCTTGATCTACATCGTCTCGATTGTCCTCGGAATTCTCGAGATAGTATACGGAGGCACTATCGGAGGAGTAGGCGGGGTCATCAGGATATTGGCGGGAATAGTTATCCCATTGTACTTGACAAGTGCGGGAACGAAGAAATTCTTCGGCAAAACGCCAGCATCCCCTAGCCCATAGTCGCGCGTTTTACTCTCAGTGACTTCGGGTTCTGACTCCTAGTGGGACTGGGGCGCGTCTTGCCAACAAGCCATAATTGGACCTGATGGGATCTTGAACCAGAAGAAACTGCCCATTCCAGGAATGTCAGTTCGCGGGAGAATGATCTTTCCTCCAGCCTCGAGAACCGTGGTTTCTGCCTGTTTCAAGTCCTCGACCCGGACATAGTTCATGCTGGTCGGAGTCTCGGACTTTTGGGCTGGTCTGATGCCTAGCGAGCTTCCGTTTGGACCTCTGTAGCTAAGGTATAGTCCATTCGGCATCTTTACTTCTTCAAACTTCCAGTGAAACGCCTTCTCGAGGAAGGACCTTGTTGCTCCAGAATCCGTTGAGGATAGTTCTGTGAATCCCATCGTTCCTGTTCCGTCTTCGTTGCGGGACTCTGCTCTCTTGCTCATTTCTGGGTCCTGATGATCGATGAAAGGTGGTTTATTGGGCGTTTGGTCGACAGTTTTCTATTTGTGTGCGAACATTGCGGCGAAGGGTCGCGCGTCAAAGAAGACCTGTATTGATTTTACTTTTCCTTGCTCGGAGTGGATCCATTCGGCGCAGGGAACGGTTCCCGCTGATGTGCTAGTAACCAGATCGTAGACAAAGCATGCGTCATTCTCGTCTACGAAGGTTTTCTTTTTCCTGACCTCGACTACGATGGGCGCGAGCCGGCTGATGGCTTGTAGATAGTCCTTTGAGTTGTTGAACGTGTCGATCGGACCCTTGAACGAGAGGTTTTCGGCCAGATACTTGGCGCTGGCTTGATACTCTTTCTTCGACCAGTGATCAAAGTACTTCATCGCAGGCTCAGATGATGACTTTATTGACTGTTCCATCTATCTCACAATGAGGGTAGTATCCAAAGGATATAACCGCGCTAGGGTCCAGATGGATACTGGTATACTGAAACGATGGTCAAGGATGAGACTAGAGCGATGCCGCGGCTTGTCTACCAGCAGGACCCGATACGGACCAGTGTAAAGTCGCTGGGTGCCAAGTGGACCCTTCTCATCGTGAGAGATATTGGGTTTCTGAAACTTCAAAGATTTGGCGAGATTCTCAGGAACAATCCCGGCCTCACGGCGAGAGTGTTGTCGAGGAGGCTGAAGGATATGCAGAAGGAGGGGCTGATTGAGAGAAAAGCCACAGATGACATCGTATCGTATGCTCTGACCTCGCGCGGGGAGGATGCGGTCTTCATACTCCTATCCTTTCTGCGGTACGGGTTGAAACATCACGCAGGAGAAAAGCTCGGCTCTTCTAAGCCCTTTCCAAACTTCGAAGAAATGATCAGACAATACAGGCAACTGCCGATCGCCAAATCTCCAAAGACGCACTAGACCTGCTTAGTGCGTCGGCCAGCCTTTCGATAAGTTGACCTCGTCTCAACAAATCTTATCTCAATGTGCGATCACTGAGAACGTGTTATGCAGTCAATGACCAGTAACGTCGAGGCTCGTGATGTGGCACCTGGCTTGTGGATTTGGCGTGTCAGACATCATCACTGGAAGCCAGGTAGCGATTGGGAGCCGGTTGTGACATCAACGTTCGTAGAGTCTGGGGGCGAGAGGCTAGTCTTGGACCCGCTTGCTCCACCTACAGACGCTGTCGAGGTCTGGAAGAGACTTGACGAGCGTCCGACGACGGCGGCAGTTGTTCTTCTTCCCGACCACGTTCGGGACGTCGACCAGTTTGTGGATCGTTATCATGTTCGCGCGTTCGGGCCGCTATTTTTCTTTCGTGATGATATTCCGAGGACTGAGCTTGAGCCGATCCGACCCGATAGCGTGCTGCCCGGAGGGCTTGTCGCACTGTACGATGGACGGGGACGCGCTGAGACGCCCCTCTGGCTGCCAGAACAACGGGTGATCGTCTTTGGAGACGGTATGACTGAGCGGAATGGTACCCTTCGTGTCTGGGGGTCACCGTCCCACGAAAAACGGGTCCTGCCAGCCTTGCGTGTACTGCTCGAGCTTCCGTTCGAAAAAGTGATCGTTTCACATGGAGAACCCGTGCATGACCGCGCAGCCTTTGAGCGCGCACTGGAACTTCCGCCCTTTGAGGGCTAGGACCAATCGTTAGAGCGAGCGGTCAATAGCCTAGTGAGTCGGCCAGCCTTTGTTCAGGTTGACTTCGAGTAGTAACAGTTCAGCTTCTCCTTGTGCGGTGGTTGCGATGCTTCCTTGTCCTCGTATTTCTGCCGCGCTGAATTCTGGTAGAACCTGATCGCGGATTCTCACGGGTCCGCCTTCTAGGACATAGAGGTATAATCCATGGCCCTCTCTCAACTCATAATCGATAGGGTGCCCAGGTTCTAGGAATGAGGCAAGTACTGCGCCGTCGGCTCTGAGCGGGAGAGTCTCTGGATTCTTGTAGGCCACTAGCGGAAGCCATTGGTTGGTTCTCTCTGACCGATCTACCTCGCGCTGTTCCACGGACGGCGTCATGTTGAGCATCTCAGGCATGTACCAGATCTGGATGAACCGCATCGGGATATCCTTCCGGTTGTTGATCTCCGAATGATACATTCCACGGCCCACGGTCGTGTGTTGTACTCCTCCCTTGTGGAGAACGCCTCCCTTACCACGCTCGTCTTCATGACGAAACTCGCCCTCAGCAACGTATGTGACGACTTCGTTCTGAGTGTGAGGATGCAAGGGCCAAACGGCCCCGGGACTCAGAGTATCATCGTTCAATACGCGGAGATTTCCGAAATTGTTGTATCGAGGGCTACTGTACATGTCGAAGGAAAAATGCCACCGACCACGAAATGTTCCGTCCTGGATCCTACCTGATGCCTGATAGAGAGTGTTAGCAGGGCGGAGGGCTACTTTGACGTCTTCTGTTTTCTGTGATGACAAGAATGTGCGGAGTTGCCGCGGCCAGCGCCGATATTTAGGATTTCTACCGGCCTAACCTAAGAGCTGGGAGGAAATAGTCTGAGTGTGAAACCGAGGCATTTTTCCATCCTCTACGTGCTGATTCCGGTACTCGCGGTATTGACCACTTGGGTCACGGGTTCAGGGAAGCCCGGGTATGGTGGAATCCCTGGCATCTTTGGATATGGTTTTTCCCTTCCTTGGAAGACTGTAGAAATTATTCCAACATGTTATGGATGTCCTCTGCCTACGGGGTACAACTGGAGCTTCTTCATCCTCGACGTAGCGTTCTACGCAGCCATCTATTATGGAATCGTCCTCCTCTACGCGAGACATGTATGGAATCAACAGGCCCAACCTACAACTTCCACCTAATTCCCTTACATGTTCCACACTCCGTTCTATGGGGCCTCATCGTCGGCTCGCTGAGAGGTCTTTGGGGCTTTCTGGTTTGGCTCCCGGATTCTTCCTTGATCGGTTTATGCTCCTAACAATGGTGATGGCGATGAGAGTTGTTGAGATGGCCGCTGGCAGTATGATGGCAGGAGGGATCAGCCCTGTGTTCTGACCGAAGTACAACAGGGAATAGACTGGACCAGTGTCCCTTGCCAGGGATCGCGGTCCCGGGAGAAGATAGATAGAACCGCTGCCAGAATAATATTGGCCGCCGGAGGATCCTGCCGCGACAGCCGCAAGATTCCCGTCAGATGATAACACGGCGTGGCGAACCACGCCGACAGGTTTGCCCCATAAGGCGTTTCCTTGATTGTTGAGGACGAAGGTTGTTTGCTCCCAGTCCCCCCCGATTCCGACCAGAACATAGGACCCGTCACTGGTGGCCGCGAGGCTTGAGACGCCGTATCCGACACCGGGCGTTGTCCAGTTCCAAAGAGTTTTGCCATTCGTATCGAACGCGATTACACTGTATTGGGTCCCAGTGAACATCGTAGCATCGTTTGCGGAGAATGTCATGCTGAAGGGTGGGCTGTTGAAGGGTTGGCTGCGCAGCAGGCTCCCGGTCTTGTTGTAGAGATAGAGAGTAGCGTTGCTGGGACTGACCTCCTCGTCCACCGCCAAATATCGCCCGTCGGGAGACATGGCTATGTTCTGGACCGTCGGGGGGATGGTTGACGAGTTCCAGAGAGATCTGCCTTGGTTGTCGAAAGCGCGGGCGCGGTCATCAACTGTCGCCACATAGGTTCCATCGAGAGACATCACGGCGTGTGATAAGACTCCACCCGCTGAGATGTGGGTCCACGTTACCTGTCCAAGATCATTGAGAAACAATATGCCGGAAAGGGTGTCGGCCACGATCCTCGTGCCATCGGAGGAGAGGCGGATCTGGAAGATTGGACTGCTAACTCCCCCGGAGATGGCTATGGGAGTTGTGTAGTTCCAGAGCATCGTGCCGTTCCGGGCAAGATAGTAGATGGCTCCGTTCCCATAGTATACTAGGAGCGGGGCGTGGCCAATGAACTGGTATCCGGCGGCGGCGATGTAGGATCCGTCGGCCGAGATCGAGACAGAACTTATCACTCTATCAGTGTCATGGGTCCACAACAGAGAGCCGGCCCTGTCAAAGAAGAGAATTCTACCACTCTGCGGGCCAGTTCCAACACCTACAGCTAGATACGACCCGTCGGAAGAAATGGCAACAGAGTTCGGCTGGCCGCTAGTTGAGTAGCGCCAGAGGCCCCATTGCTGCCAGAGAGCAAGCACTGGGACGACGAGAAGTATTGCAACGCACAGCACAACCACGAGCACCCTTCTATCAAGCCGGATCCTCATGGCACGCAGCCTAACAATTCCTGGGACGGGCTCTTAATCATGATGTCGGGACCCGGGCGAGTTGACATATTCCTTAGGCGGTTATTGTGAACCCGAACTGGTTGTTCCGTGCGGTCACCAGGGTTACGGTGTAGCTGCTCTTGGATTGGAACGTGAACGCACTTCCTTCGATGACGATGTTGATTCCCAAGAGCGAGTTAGGATTCAGCGTCGGTCCGGACCAGTTGCTGTCTGTATACTGATTA
>VBBR01000025.1:3217-3502 GCA_005881615.1 Candidatus Bathyarchaeota archaeon | reverse complement strand
TGCCCTAGCAAAATACCCGTTCAACCTGCTTCCGAAGGACTAACTTTTAACACCGGTCCCTGGTCCTACCATGGTTTTGTCAACGCGGTTCATCCTCTCGGACCTCGTCACTTCTTTCTTCTGAGGACAAGACTTGCACCGACAACCGCAAGGAGGAGGACAATCCCGATGACCGCTCCGTAGAAGATTGTTGGGTTTAGTCCGAGGATCGTCGCTGGAGAACGGACACTGGGCGTTGGAGCGGGCGATGTCGAGACTACATGAACTGTAATAGGGGTCACGATG
>VBBR01000025.1:0-3102 GCA_005881615.1 Candidatus Bathyarchaeota archaeon | reverse complement strand
GAGGGCGGGACCCTTGTCTGATCGAGGTTACAAGACAAAGATGGTGGGGCATTGACTGAAAGACTTACGTTTGCACCCGCAGTGTACACGGTTATTGGGACGATTCCGGAGTCCCCGGCGTGGATTGTAAACGAGGCGGGGGCAGAGACGCTGAACGATGGTAAGAAGTGGACTGAGACGACTGAGATTGTAAAGGGTGGTGATTCGACGAAGATGAGGAGTGATGTTGCGTGGCTAGTCTGGGTGCTGGTTGCTGTCACCGTCACATTGTACGTTCCGGGAAGACCTAGGCAGGAGAGGGTCGAAGTATCCAATCTTCTTGAGTCAAGTATTGAGGGAGCGAAGGAGCATGCGACGGCGTTAGGGTCTCCCCACGCACCCAAACAGGCCACAGGTAAATCTGAACAGTAGAACTGTGGTAGTGATGACGCGTAGGAAAGGGTTATCGGATCAGAGGGACCCAGTGTCCGGTTGACATAGACGGTAGCCTTTGCGAGTGAGTCAGTGACCACTGATACAACGGCCGGGCTCACTTTTAGACTAAAGTCTCTGACCAAGGCGCGTTTTGCACTATCTTCTTGGGTAGCTGCGGGCATCATCCGGGAAGCCGCGTGGATGGGAAGGGGTGCAAACAAGACTATGGCAATCAGGAACGTGGAAATGAGGCCGAGCGCGAATGCTTTGGGCAATCTGTGTTTAGAAGCTATAGTGAACGACCCATTTAGGCGAATTGGAGGAGAACGGTCTTCGGAGGCGGATCCGCTCGTCTTCGGAGATAAGAGATAGAATCTAGTTGAGCAGCCTCCACTTCATGTCCACCAAGGAGAGTATCACTCCGGTTTACTTCCATTGAGGGCGTCTTATTTGCAACGCCTCCGAGAAAGCAATCGTTGAGACGGCAGCGGAGTTACTCCAACGCTCCCTCCTCAACATATCTCTCGCTCATCCGCCGATTCCGTATGTTATGAGACGTCCCTCAACCGGCTCCTCATGCGCATTTTGCGCATTTGCAAAGTCAACATGAGTCAAGTTGGGCTCATGTGTCAAAACTTGGTTTCTACATCTAGCCTTAGGGTCATGCACCTTCTGTTCACCGGGCTCGTCTTTGCGAGAGCTCAGGCTGACGAGAGGCAAAGAGATGCCCTTGGTCAAGCCAAAGTAGATTGTAGCCATTTGTCGCCATGTAACTCTGAAGCTTCGATTTCCCTGCTTGATCATGCAACTCGATCATCCATGAGCGAATCTTTCTCATGGAATCTGTCGCTCCTTCGAGAACATCGAACTCCGCCCCTTCCACGTCTAGTTTCACGAGATCAATCTCTTGGTAAGGGCGAAGCAGTGAGTCTAGCGTAGTTGCTTGAACGCTCGTCAAACCACCCTTAGGACTGTACCGGGAGAGTAGCCTGCTTTCACTGCCATTCTTATTATTGTGATGTTGCTTGCTTTCCTGATGGCGATAACTCCCTTGAGAAAATCGGCATTCGCCGAAACGGGTTCTATGGCAATGACCCGGTCAAAGTTCCCGCTTAACAAGAGTGAATAGTGCCCATGATAGGCGCCAACGTCCACGAATAACCGTCCACGTTTCCCTTTCAGGTAGTCGCTCATTCTTGGCTCGATTATTCACACGGTGCCGAGGAGTCTCCCTTCCAGCACAATGAGGGAAGCGTGAGGAAGGCCCACATGTCGGAGAACCCATGAGAGGTATGAAGAGAGGTCGGTCCAACCGAGCGTTTCAATCACGAGGAATCTATGATTCTTAGAGGTTGTGTGTTGCAGCAACCCAAGGACTGATAGGTAATAGCCGAAGAAGAGGTAGTATAGCATCCTTGTATTCAAGACCTGCACATTTGGCATGGTCGCTTAGTTGAGACTACCTTGGGAACTTCTGGTGGATTTGATAGGGGCAAGCCGTGAGAGATTCATGGACTTTAGTGTCAGGGCGCCGAATCCGGCAAGCGTCAGAGCTAGTGCCCAGACTCCGTATAGGAGTACGATTATGCTCAAAGTGAGTGCCATTATGGAAAGGATTCCTTCGGCGATTGCGATTCTGTCAAGACGAACCTCGCGATGATACTGTCTGTTCAAATCCACTGCGAGGCCATGTTTCGGTGTTCTGAAGAAGAAACCAGTCTTTCCTCTCATCCCGTTCAGGAATCCGATCATGATCGCGGTCGTCATGCAGGAGCTAGTGTAGGAGAGCAGAGGAAGTAGCACTAGATTTCTGGGAGTCATTATTTTTTGAATATGAAGCGCGTAGATGCCTGAACCGAAGAAAGTGACCACAGGCAACGTGACGACGATGATGTAGATCGGGCTGGAGAATATCGAGTTTGAGGGGGCGGTCAGTCCGAAGATTAGTCCGAAGGCCGACACGAAGGTCACGACTATCCAGCTGAGTCCCTGGAAGGGTCCGACCAGGGTTGAGAAGAGGACGATTCTCCTCCACACAGAGAGCTTCTTGCAACTCAAGATCTTCCGCCCGTTGGCAATGGCACAGTTCGCCCATCCTTGAGCTACGCGGGCTGCCTGTTTCTTCCAGACCTCTAGGCTTGAGGGGTCCTCGCTGAATATTCTAACATCGCTCAGGTAAACTCCCCTATATCCTGCGCAGTATATTCTGAGGGAGAGATCGGCGTCTTCGACGACCGAGTCGTTCGGCCAGAAACCAACCTCCCTAAGAACGGCCATCGAGACTAGGACGAATCCGCCTTGGAACGAGTATGGAGCGTCGATCGAGTAAGCGCCCATCTTTGCAACGGTATCTCCCTGGTCCTGCTGGAGCGCAAATAGTCGGGTCGTAAAGTTCTGTTCTCGGTTGTAGTGGCCGACTCGAAATGAAACGAAGCCGATCCTGGGATCATGACTGGCGGCATTTAGCCCTCTCTTCAGAACGTCGGGCTTGACTGTCGAGTCTGCGTCTAACAGAAGGACGAAGTCGCCTTTCAGGAGTGGGGCTGCTTGATTCAGCGCGCCGCTCTTGAAGCCTGCCCGGCCCTTCCTCCTCGATACTACAGCATGAATCCCTAGATTGTTGAGTTCTAGAAGTTTCCCGTCGATGACGTCAACGGTCTCGTCGGATGAGTCGTCGGCTAGGACAAC
>VBBR01000159.1 GCA_005881615.1 Candidatus Bathyarchaeota archaeon | reverse complement strand
GCCTTTCCTCTGCAATAGCTGCGAACATTGACAATCTCGACAGACCTGTCCCGCTGAGAATACCCATACTGCATTTGATGCCTCCGGTGAAAGTCTAGAATGGCAGATCGAACCGCGCCTCTAGTAATAATCCCTCTGCGTAGAGGAATTGATAGTTCGTAGGATTGTCCTTGATACCGCATGTCCAAGAATCTCTGATAGGTCACATTCTTCTCTTCTACTCTTTCTGCTCGGAGCAGACCTCTCGCTCTCACTTCCATTCCACGACAGATCTTCTCAAGCTCTTTGACGCTCACACTCTCTGCGTCTCTCAGCACGGTCAGGACAGAATCATGCAACGGTTCCGCTAGAAGCAGACCCATGCTCGACAGCAGCCCCGCAGCAGGAGGCACGACGACCTTCTCCATCTTTAGCTGTCCGGCAACCTCACAGGCAAACATTGGCCCTGCCCCACCAAACGCCACCAGAACCATTTCGCGTGGGTCGAGACCTTTTTCCACGGTTGCCGCACGCAACGCCTCCGCAATCCTCGCGATAGCAATTCGCAGAACACCAATGGCTCCAAGAATCACTCCCGTTCGAAGCGGTTTTGCAACCAACTTGGCAAGGGTCATGTGAGCGAGATGCGGGTTCAATCGCAGATCTCCGCCAAGCAGAAAGCTAGCGCTCAGCCGGCCAAGAACAAGAGACGCATCTGTAAGCGTCGGCAGCTTGCCACCTTTTCCATAACTAGCCGGACCAGGCAGCGCTCCGGCGCTCTGAGGCCCAACGTGGAGAACGCGCGCATCATCGACCCAGGCAATGCTCCCACCACCGATACCGACCTCGACGAGGTCTACGACTGGAAATCTGACAGGGTAGCCTGATCCCTCAACTCGCCTGGTTCCATGCAAGCATCCACCGACCTCATACTCGTTAGTCACCTCGAACCTATCGCCAGACCAGACTCCTGCCTTCGAAGTGGTCCCGCCGACGTCGAGAGAGACAAAGCTTTCAGATCCCCGCGAGTAGAACTTGGACGCCACCGCCCCTGCAACAGGTCCTGATTCTATGAGACGAGCTGGTTCAAGGGATGCTTGGCGAGAGAGCACAGTCCCACTATTCGATTGCATTACAAAGAGTCGTGCACGAATTCCGAGCTCTTCCAATCCCTGTTCGAGTTTTTCCAGGTAGTCTGAGAATAAGGGTTGCAGACACGCGTTAACGACTGTAGTGCTAGTTCTCTCGTACTCTCGAAACTCGGGAAGAAGCTCCGACGACAACGAAAGTTTCGCGTTAGGATGTTCTCTCTTGAGTATCTCCCCAAGTTTCTTCTCATGTTTCGGGTTGGCGTAGGAGTGAAGAAGGCAGACAGCAACCGTGCCGATACCGAGTCTTCGCACCCTTCTCGCAACCAAAATAGCCTGCGATGTATCAAGCGGTTCCAAAACTCTCCCATCATACGTGACTCTCTCCCGGACCTCGAACCTGTATCGCCTCGGGACTAGTGGAGGCAGACGCTCGACCTGAAGATTGTACAGTTCAGGTCTGTTCTGGCGCCCGATCTCCAGAACGTCTCGAAAGCCCGCGGTCGTGACGAGAGCGGCTCTAGGAATGTTTCCCGTCAGAAGCGCGTTCGACGCGAGCGTTGTCGCATGAATAACGACTCTAACAAGACTAGGGTCAACCTTCTCTTTCTCCAACAATCTTCGGACAGCATCAAGAGCTCCTATCGACGGATCCATCGGTGTGGTCAGGAGTTTGATCTTCCAAACCGCGCGTTTCTCGTCCGTAGCCACGAGATCCGTAAACGTTCCGCCGATGTCGATTCCTACCCTGACGGTATTTTCTGCGACCAATTCCTTTCCCGTCCTCAGATGGAATCTTGCACGGCTCCTCATGGCTTCGTGATCCGACAGGGTTACGTTCGGCTATCTCCAACTCTTAATATCGTTCCAGTTCATCCGAAGACGCCGGTTGCCTTCAGTAGCTAGATTACCATGACAATTCACGTTCTCCTGACAGCCGACAACCACCTAGATCCATCTGCAGTCCAGTATGGTCCGAAGCGGTTCGAACGCAAGCGCGACTTCCAGCGTTGTTTTGAGATTCTAGTCAATTTCGCTTTGGAGAACAAGCCCGATATTCTTCTGATCGGTGGAGATTTCTACGATGGCATTCTGCCCGGCAATCCTACAAGGGCGTTCGTGGCAGAACAATTCAAGCGTCTACATGAGAAGAGCATCAAAACCATTCTCGTAAGCGGCCACCACGATACTCCACGCAGCGCGGAACAAGGCGCCTCCCCTCTCGCAGTTCATGCGAGGTCCGGACACGTCTACTTCATACAAGAACAACATCCAACGACTAAGAAGTTCGACTTCGGAAGCGAAACTGTTGACCTAACAGGGATGAGCCTCAATCCAAACCTACCAGCAAACGCAGATCCACTCGCCGGCTATGAGATCAGCCGAGATGGCGACGTCAACATTTTCCTGACACATTATCCGATCGAAGGCTTCGACGGGTACTTTGGACAAGAAGTCCATATCCCGAAATCATCTATCCCCAGAAACCTCCAACTCTTCGCCTCTGGCCACCTGCACAATCATCAAAGAAAAACCCTCAACGGGACACCAGTCGTCTATCCTGGAAGCACTGAGCGAGCATCGTTCAACGAGGAAGGCGAGACGAAAGGGTTCGTATGGCTCGAACTTGACAAGTCAGGAGTAGTCCAGCAAGAGTTCCATCCAACACCCGCTCGGCCCATGGAAACCCTTGAGTTCCGAGTCGCTGGCGAGGGAAGCCTTACACGACAAATAGAAGAAGGTCTAGAAAAGAGAATAGACGATGAAAAGATACTTCGCGTAAAAGTTTCTGGAAAAGTCACGCTGAACCAGCTCTCCACTTACAAGCGATCCGCGCTCTACACCTACGCTGAGGGCAAGTTCTTCCACATCGAATTCGACGAAGAACAGCTCAACGTTCTGAATATGATCCCGTTAGAGTCGCTTCCAAAGACTACTCCGCTCCAGGAGCTAGATCGGACATTCCAGAACCTGCTAACGAAAGCAGGCGACCAGGATAGACCACTTGTCCAGGAGGCATGGAAGCTTACCGTTGCAAAGCTTCAGGAGGAGGGAGTCGACTGAAACTACTAAGCCTCTATGCTCACAACTTCAAGAAACTGAAATTCTCCCAACCGTTACCCTTCTCGGAGGGCATCTCGCTCATCACAGGATTGAACGAGAGCGGAAAGTCTACCATACTCGACGCGATACTCTTCGCCCTCTTCGGCCGAATGATACGGCCAAGCCAGAAACCCAGCAACGAAGAAATCCTCACCTACGGAACCGGCGAAGCCCAGGTAAAACTCGAATTCGCAATCGGCGACCTCAAGTACAGAGTCGTAAGAGAGGTTCACAAAACGAGACCGAACCGGGCACAGCTCTATGAGCTTGGGCCGAACGGTCGACAAAAGACAATTGCAACGACTGTAAACGACACGACCAGCGAGGTTGAACGACTTCTCGGAGGCATTACCTACAACGAAATTGTTGCAAGCAGCGTCGTCGCACAGAAAGATCTCGAGCGACTAATTAAACAAAGGCTCGACGACCGGAGGAAAGTTGTCAACGTCTTCCTGAACCTGGACAGTTTCAACAGAGTGCAGGACCAGCTTGATGCGGAGCGAGCTCGAATCGAAGGCACGACTCGGAATCCGGGACAGCTTACAGTTGAACGCGAGCGTCTCCAATCGCTTCAAGAGCAATTTAACAGGTACAAGGAAGCGGAGACCCAACTCTCGACGCTGGCAGTGAAAATCGAAAAGCTCAAGTCAGAACTTGTGGACTTGGAGAAAAAGTTCGCGGCCACAGATTCTCTCCACAAGACCCTGAACAAATACGATGAAGCTGTGAAGCTCCAGAAATCTCTCCGGCAAGAGATTCAAGACAAGACGCGCCTTGCAGAGAACCTCCAGCGACAACTATCTGGGATTTCGTCTCAACGAGAGGAACTGGAGAAAGCTCGATTAGAACTCGAACAGTTCTCTGGGCTTTCCGAAATAGACTCCCAGCTCACCCAAGCATCGAATATGCTTGAAGAATTTCAATCCGCCGAAATCCGCAGAGCCCAGTTAGAGGAGTCCAAAGATAATCTACAAGCCAAAATTGCAGAGAAGACAAAGGACGTCTCAAGTCTCGGAAATCCGAAACCGTTAGACTCCAAACCAAGAAGGGTCTGGACGTATCTCATCTCAACCTCAGCGCTCGGCGCCGGAGCTATCCTTTCCTTCTTCATAGGTCTCTCTCAAGTCGCGGTTGCCTTCGGATCCCTCGCTATAGTCTCCCTCCTCTTACTGACACGACAGATTGTCTCGCTTTCCCAACAAGCCAGCAGCTCGAGATACGAGCAGGAACAGCTAGCTAGCCTGCAGCTCGTCCGCTCATGGGAGAACGAGCTTGCCGAGAACCAACAAAACCTGGCGAAAACCCATCAGAGCATTGCTGAAAGGTCCGAGAAGCTTCTGGGAACACTGTCCTCAATCACGCGATACTCTGCCAAGGTCGAATCGTCAAAGGACCCTAAGACCGCGTTCGAGACCGTATCCTCATTGTTCGACAGCGACAGGCAAACGCGTCAGTCTCTGGAAGCTAAGGTCAAATTACTCGGCCAGCAATTGAGAGAGGAACCCCAGATCAAAGAACGCCTCGACCTTATCCAGAGCGAGATCAAACAGGTTGAAGAGAAGTTCGGCATGGCTCAGTTGCCAGATCTTCCGGAAGGCCTATCATTCTCTGAGACGCTCCTTGAAGAGATCGCCGAAGCGAGAGATACGCTAAAGGAATGCGTTTCGAGAAATAAGGCCCAGATCGAAGACTCAATTTCCCGACAGCTCGAACTACGCCAGCTATTAGAGGAGAACAACGATCTCGATGATCAAGTTCAGACCCAAATGAAGAAGGTGATGCTCCTCGAGAAGGACTGCGCGGTCGTCAAGCTGTCCGTCAAAGGACTCGAGCAAACATCGGAGTCCCTACGGAACCGTGTCAAGCCCCAGGTCGAACGCTACATGGGGCTCATTCTTCCTGTGATAACCTCCGGAAGATACAAAGCAGTGCAACTCGACGAAGACTACACTGTCAGAGTCTTTGATCCAGAGGCTGGAGAGTTCAAGCCCAAGGAAGTTTTCTCAGGAGGCACCGAGGACCAGCTCTTACTGGCAATGAGGTTAGCCTTCGCCCTCGCCTTGATACCCCAAGCCAAGGGCCATAATCCAGAATTCCTATTCCTCGACGAACCTCTAGGCAGCTCTGACAGAGTCCGCCGCGAAGGAATTCTTACACTACTCCACCGGGAGCTCTCACAGAATTTCAAACAAATCTTCCTCATTAGCCACGTTGGAGACCTTGAAGCCGAGGCAGACACCATAATTCAGATGGAGAACGGTATGGTTCGCGAGGTCGTCGGGAGAAACTCTCCTTCCCGACAACCAGTCGTGGTCCCTGCTTGAGATCTCATAAGATCGTTTGACTATCTGATATACACCGGAATGCTCGGCGATTGCAAGACCTTCAAAGCCAATAAGAGAATCTGTTCAGCATTGATCCTGACGTCTCCAACTTCTGAGAGCAGAGATGTCCAAAGCATGTATTTGGTACCTTCGTTCTCAGTTGCTTGAAAGAATCCCAGACTTTCCAGGGAGGATGTTATTTGGTGGAAGCGGTCCGATCTCGATGAGAGACCAACGGTGATCGTCCAATCGCCTAGATTGTCAAGGTTGACCCCGACAATTGCATCAGAGAGAGCGATTGACAGGCTGGACCCGCGCTTAAGAGAAGCGTCGACCATTGTAGCTATAGATCTTGGATCTGCGAGACCCGTGTCGAGTCTGGATTGCGCCTTCTGGTTCTCTGTCATAGTTTCAGCCCAGCCTCCATATCTGGCTTAACAATCGTGTTACCTAGCAGACTGCCACGAAGGAAATTCCTCAGGTTTCTCCGGTGTTTATATTGGGCTACAGTCTTTTGATAGCTTCTCCCCGGCGAATTTGACATGTCCATCTTTGACTTCGACGAAGATAGGCTCGTAGCTGAGATAACGGGGAGAGGTGCCCGAAGGATACTGGTCCAACTACCCGATGGTCTCAAGAACGAAGGAACCCGGCTGGCGGGTCTAGTTCGAGCTAAGACGGGCGCGGACGTGTTTGTTTCCGCGGTGCCTGCCTGGGGAGCATGTGACCTCTCTTTAGATGCCGCCGTTCGCCTGAAAGCCGACCTGCTAGTGCACTACGGGCATAATGAATTCCTGCGGGACGCTTCCCACGGCGTCCCGGTAGTGTACATTCCCGCGAGAAGCAATCATGAGATCATTCCAGTGGTAGAGAAGGCTGTTTCCATTCTTCAAGGCAGAAACATAGGAATAGCCACTACCATTCAGCATCTGCACAAGCTGCCAGAGGCAGTGAGACTTCTTGAGGCGAAAGGATTCAATGTTCATGTTCCTGGGCGAGGCCCATGGTCCCATGAGACGGGCCAGGTCCTTGGTTGTGACTATTTTGGACTCAAGAGGATTCAATCTGAGGTCGACTCATTTCTGATGATAGGCAGCTACTTCCACGGTCTTGGGGCAGCTCTTTCTGTCGATAAACCGACAGTTCTTGCGGACCCCTACGACGGAACGGTCAAAATTCTTGATCATGATAGGGACCGGATTATCAGGCAGAGATATGCAATGGTGGACAAAGCCAGGAAGGCCAGCAATTTTGGAATAATCGTTTCAACCAAGCCAGGACAGAGCAACCCGCAGATTGCTCTCTCAATTCTCAAGCAGATCGAGGAAGCCGGCAAGAAAGCGGTCATCCTCTACTCGGATGAGATTGTACCCCAGAAACTGCTCGACTTCACAGATATCGACGTCTTCGTTGACACTGCATGTCCCCGCCTTGCACTTGATGACCCTGAAAGGTTTCCGAAGCCGATCATCACGAGAGACGAAATTTTGGTCGCTATTGGGGCTTGGACTTGGGAGCAGCTTTTGGAGCGTGGATTGGTCCGCCTATAATTGGAAGAAGAACGAACAGTTTCTAAACGCCAACTGGAAATTCATCTCGAAAAGCTGAAGATCCTTCAGACCCCAAAACTAGGACTCGAACAATACCCTGTTTCCTCTGACGTAGCGGCTGAATTGTTGTACATGGCCGGGTTTGAGCATCGCGACCTGCGAGGTCAGACAATCGATCTCGGAACCGGGACGGGGCGTCTGGCAATTGGTGCTGCCATGATGAAGTCCATGAAAGTCGTCGGCGTCGATATCGATGAGACAGCTATCGCTCTGGCGAGAGAGAACGCAGTGGCGGCCGGGGTTCAGGTCGAATGGCTTGTATCTGATATCGATGAGGTTGAAGGAAAATATGACACTGTGATAATGAACCCTCCATATGGGACGCGGTCTCCCCATCTTGATGTCCGGTTTCTTGAGCGCGCCTTCGAGCTTGCTCCCGTTTCGTATTCTATTCACAAGAGTTCGACTAGAAAGTTTCTCAAGAGCTTTATCGCGAAGAGAAATCGGAAGGTTGATGGATTGCGGAGCATGAGGTTGAACATTCCCCATCTGTTCCCGTTTCACCACAAGAAGTGGGAGAGTGTCCAAATCGACTTGTATCGAATAGCATCCTAGGCTGCCTACTTCTTCTCTTCGCTTGAATTCGCAGTCGTTGCCGAAGGCTGATCTTGGTTTTGGGCTGCTGGCTTGAGATGTGTCTCCGTTGTAGCTGAAGACTCCAGTGAAGCTAGGCTCGGTGATGGATGGGAAGTGGTGGTGATTAACAGAATTTTCGCACGTCTCGGACGAAGTTTGCCCAACTGCCATCCCACCTTGCGAAGCAAGGCCGGTTGGTCTGATCCGCTCGGCTTGGGTTTGCCACGAAGAAGTATGTAGGTGGTCAGGAATGATGTCACTCCAAGTATTACTCCCGTCCAGACGTTGATCCCTGCCAGAAGCCTAAGGCTCGTCTGGTTGACGAATCCTTGAAGATACTGGTTATTGATGTAGTCGAGATAGAGTATGAGTCCGAGCCCTAGGATCGCAAACGTTTCGATTGTTACGACGAGTTTTGTTATCACTGGGACTGGAGGTATGAGCTTCTCTTCTGGAGTAATTGGCACCCTTCTTATCCGTCCTGGAGCCCACCAATTGAGACGCTTCATGTGCCTCATTATCGACGGTACAAGATAGACTCGGGTTAGAGTCGCGTCGAGAATGACGACTATGAAAAATGCGAGTCCGAGCTGTTGCAGCATCGGTATCTGCGACAGCATCATGGTTCCGAAGGCACCTGCTGTCACTAGACCGGTAGCTGTGATTATGCCACCGGTGCGCTCAACCGCGGTCTCAATGGCCTCATCATCTTTCGCGCCGCCGACCACGTATTCCCTGATCCTAGTCACTAGGAATATGTCGTAGTCAAGTCCCAGTCCGAGCATGATCACAAGCAGCATGATCGGTAGTATCCAGATCAGTTCCATCCCAATGTACGTGTGGAAGATATAGATCACTGCGGCCATCGCCCAGGAAATGCTGAGAAGTATCGTGAAGATGAGTCGTAAGGGAGTGAAGATCGAGCCTAGGGCGATCATCAGAACTACAAAGACTCCAACGAGGACGAGCGCTGTCATATTGAAGTAGTCGGCGGCGCTTGAGTTGGCAAGGTCTGCGACGGAAGCGGTTTCTCCCCCGACAAGTATTGTGGATCCAGCGAGTAGCTTGTCGTTGCTCTGAAGACTGTCGATGTTCTGCCGGATTTTCGTGAGCGTAGTGATGGCCTGGTCTGTGTAGGGCTCGTTGGACAGGTTAGCCCAGACCATTGCCGATTTCCCATCGCTCCCGAGGAAGGGCTTCATGCTCCTGATCATTGCCTGCTGTTGAGCTGTGTTCAACTGATTGAACGATGAATACGGGATCGGGTCGCCTGAAGGATGTGTAAGCCCATAGACTTTCGACACGCCGGAGATCGACCGTGTGGAGTTCTCCGCATAGGACAGGGATCGCAAGGCGGTAACGTTAATCCAGTAATCGGTTGCGAGCAGGACTGGCGTTTGCACAATCGTGTATGTTGGAGTTATGGTGCCAGGTCCGAAACCTTGGACCATGCTGTTGTAGCCGGCCCTGCTCTCAAGAGAGTTGGGAACTTGGGATATGAGGTCGTGGCTTGTCTGGCTGGAAAGCACCGTACTCGTAGCTGGTAGACTAACGGCCAAGGCGACGATGAGGATTAGCTTCGAGTGCTTTGCCGTGAATCTTGCGGCACGGGCGTAGTAGCTGCTTCCTTTAGCCTTCTTCTTTCTCCAAAGACCTAGCCCCCCAGGCCAGAAGATCTTGTCCCCGAACATGGACAGAATCGCTGGCACGAGAGTGAGGGCGACTAGTAGCGCTACGGATATACCCATCATCACAGCAATCCCGATAGAGCGCAGCATTCCAAAGCCAGCAATAGCTAGGCTTCCGAATGCTATGACAACGGTTGCTCCACTCGTGGCAATGCTCTCGCCTGCCCATGTCACTGCTCGCTCAACCGCATCCTTCTTTCCCCTTCCCATCCGCCTCTCCTCAGCGTATCTGCTAACGAGAAATATGCAGTAGTCTGACCCTGCCCCGAACATGGCGACAGGCAAGAGCGTCAGAATCAGGAAGTGCACGCTGGTGAACCAACTGCCGATTACGTAGACGAGGCCGAAGGCTATACCTACAGATATTCCGATAGCGGATACCGGGATTAGCGGGGCT
>VBBR01000158.1 GCA_005881615.1 Candidatus Bathyarchaeota archaeon | reverse complement strand
GCTGGAAAACGGGGATAACTCCCTGAACCATCCAAACCCAGACTGTACCCTGATCACCCTGTGTCACTCATTATCAGTGCCGGACGGGAAATGTTCCAAAATTAGCGGGTCTTAGCGACCGCATCTCGCGACCCCGTGAGTGGTTGAAGGGAAAGTTTCTGATTCACGAAAACGCCCAAAACGCGCCCTGATCTCGAATCTGGGACCCCGTCCAACTCTCGCCCATAGATCATTCGGGAAACGGCGAAAAAAGGGCAAGCTTCGCCCTGAGCTTTCAAGCACAGACCATGCCCTGAATCGTGAGACTCGCCCAGAATCACCACCTGACAGGAAATCATCCTAACAAGAAAGCGGGGTATTGTTCAGGCATTTTGCGTCGCATGAGCGGTTCTTCCGGATTTGTTCCAGTTCCAGTTATGATCGAGTTTTTGGTTTGTCCAGTTGAAATCATTGTACGAGAACCCTTAATTCCACTGGAAGCCGGCTCACAGAAAACCGGACCGTTTCAGACTTGTCGCATCAGGGTTTAGATCTAATCTTCGAAAGAGTGCTTTCAGGAGGAGAAGTCTTCCGCGACAGAAACCTCCTCAGACACGACTACATGCCCGCGACCCTTCCACATAGAGAAGAACAAATCAAACGCCTTGGATCAGTGCTCGCTCCCGCCCTAACGAAAGATCGAGTCTCAAACCTTTTCGCATATGGCAAGACTGGAACCGGAAAGACAATCGTGACTAAGTTTGTCCTCGATCGTCTAAAGCGAAAAGCTCGTGAACACGGACGAGCACTTGACACGAGCTATGTGAACTGCCGTCTCTCAGGAACAAACTACAGAGTCATCGCCGACCTCTGCCGGTCCCTCGGTCGAGAAGTCCCATTCACTGGATTGGCAGTCGGTGAGCTCCTGGACCGGTTCAGAAACGCCCTCCAATCTCGCGGCTCTGCCTTTCTCGTCGTCCTAGACGAGATAGACGCTCTCGTTAAGAGAAGCGAGGACGATAGTCTACTCTACGAGTTGACGAGGATAAACGAGAAGCTGACCGACGGCTGGATCGGGCTCATAGGAATATCCAACGACCTCCACTTCAAAGACTTCCTCGACCCGCGAGTCCTCAGTTCGCTAGGAGAGGAAGAAGTCGTGTTCAAACCATACTCATCAGACGAACTGTACGACATTCTGAAAGAACGAGCACAGCTCGCCTTCCGATCCGGAGTTCTCGACCAAGGAGCTCTACACTTGTGTGCAGCCCTGGCGGCAGGAGAACACGGTGATGCACGACGCGCCCTTGATCTACTTCGAGTCGCCGCTGAGATCGCTGAGAGATCCCGTGAGCTAAAGGTCGAGGAGAATCATGTCCGGGAGGCACAACAGAAGGTCGAACATGACCGCGTCACGGAAGCCCTGTCATCCCTCCCTCTTCATTCACGAATCCTCCTCATCTCTGTAATGCAATTGGAAAACGCTAGGAAAGAAAGCTCGGTAACGGGCGATGTCTACGAGGTGTATCGAGAACTATGCGCCGCAGGCTCTGTCGAACCTCTAACCCAGAGAAGAGTCAGCGGACTGCTCAACGAGCTAGACATCATGGGCGTCCTAAACGCCCGCGTAGTAAGCTTCGGAAGATACGGTCGCACAAAGAAGATCCGGCTTGGCGTAGAATCTCGATCAGTAACCGCATCCTTCAACCAAGACGAGATGGTTCGAGGACTGCTTGGCTATGCTCCACGGAGCGTCCTCAAACATCAAACCAACCTCTAGACTCATCGGAATAGACGACGGCCCGTTTCCACCGAAAACAGATGACGAGGTCAAATACGCTCCTCTCATAGCAGTCTGGTTGAAAGGCTCTCATCTACAACATCTAAGAACCGATTGGATTACAGTTGACGGACTAGACGCGACTAGAAAAGTCCAGCTTCTCCTCAAAGGCTCCCTGCATATTCCCGTCTTGCTGTCAGGAGTGACGTTTGGCGGGTTCAATCTCATCGACCCTTGGAAGGTCCAAAAGAACACCAAGGCACCGGTAATCGTGGTGATTGGATCCCGGCCCGATAACAGGGCTGTGAAGCGTGCCCTGTTCAGGCACTTTCCCGATTGGAAAGAGAGATGGGATCTGATCAGGTCACTAGGACCCTTGCACCATGTCCGCACCATGGCCACTGAAGGTCCAGTGTTCTTCGAACGGTTCGGCTGTTCGACACAAGACGCTGCCCTGATCTTGAAGGGTTCGGCATTCGTCTCACGGGTTCCTGAACCGTTGAGAGTTGCAGGCATACTTGCTAGAGGTCTGTTTTCCTCGAAACCTCTCTTCTAGGCTTCTAGGTTACAGGATGCTTTAGTCGTCCCGTTGACGCTGCTGTGGACAGTCAACGGAAGATTTCATGGGTATTCTGTTGGTGAGTTTGGTATGACAGCGAAAAAGGCGAATCGCGAGAACCAGCTTAACGGCTACTTCCGTAGACGATGTTGCAATTATGAGAACTTCACGTGTGACCGGATCTGGGAGTGCGCGTTGTGCGCGCGCCAGTCGGTGAAGATTGAGCCGATAATGGATGAGATTGAGTCGACTACTGTGACAACTCGGAAGAGGTGAAATGAATGGAGACTTTGAGAGAAGAACAAGTCGTTCGTCTTGAGGAGGCGCTTCTGAAGAAGATGGAAGAAAGGCTTACGCCTCTAATGGAGCAGGCCGCACGAGACGCCGCGCGAATGGCGATGCAAAGACTACGATTGGACATGATGGCTCATATCAGCAGGCACGAGGAGACTATTCAGCGGCTGGCAAAGGCTGCAGTGGCTGCGGACCACATTCCAAGATAGCTACCCGTCCCTCGCCATTACGACCGATTAAAACTAGGGCTCCTAGTTGTTGCGGAATAGGCTCGAGCAAGTGCGACTGTTCCCTTACGCTCTTCGCCGTCCGTCAGTCATCTATGCATTTTTGCACGTCGGGCAGAGCGGAATCTTGTTCACGATTCCCTTTGTAACAACACAGTTGGTGCAGAGGGGCTTGCGGCATGAACTGCACATTCGTTCGTGTTCCGAACAAACAGTCCCCCCGCAGACTTCGCAGATCGCCCTGGGCTTATGATCACAAAGCGAGCATTTCTGAGTGTCATCCCAGATCATTTTTCCAGTAGCCGCTTGGAGGATCTTTCGGTAGGACTTGCCTGCGGCGAGCATCTCAACAGTAACAATCGGAATGTGCAGCAATAGAATGCCAGTTACCGTCAGCTCCTCGCGACCACTGAGAATCTCGTTGGTCTTGGCTCGGACCATGTCCTCGGTAACCCCAGCAGGCGCGACTGTGACCGTATTCTTCATCTCAAGTTCCGGTGGCAACTTGGGCATGGACCCCGTTGATGATTCTATCTCGAGGCAATCGACAAAAAACCCCGTTGACGGGAAATCCTCAACGTGCCCTTCGAAAAGGGCGGCATCGCAGACGCGCCCATCTACTCCGTCGAACACGACAACTCCCTGAGCCAGTTTCTTTCGTCCATCATCGATCCGGAAGCTGGAGAAGAAGTACGGTCGAAATTCAAGCCTAGGCATGGAGGACAGCTTGAGGAAGGTGCCGTTCACCAGGCCATGAGCCAAGATTCGGGAGGCAGCTGCTCTGGCGACCGGTAGCGTTCCAGGAACTTTGTGTCTCTCTGGGGCCTTAATGCTTTCAACTCTTTCTTTCAGCTTGGCCAGATCCCAGAGCTCAACGCCAAGTTTGCGGGCCATGAATTCCGCGTTGCCCCCGAATCCTTTGGGAGAAACGTAGATTCCGCTTTGAATTCCTTGACTCTTCAAGCGGGCAGCAAATTTCTCCACTTCTCGACCGTCAACTTGACTGGTTCCTTCCCAGCACTCGAAGGCGACCTTCTGCACTTTCTTTCCCTTCTTCCTAGAGGCGAGAATGTCTACAAAATAGCCGGGCGAATCTCCAGTCTGCGCGTTCTTCTCAACTTCGAAACCCTCGACCCGACAAACGTCACATACCATGTCCACTACAAAGTTGCCTGATTCTGCTCTTGCATTCGTGGCCATGTGAGACCCGCGTGTGTTCAATTCGGAAGTGTGAAAATTGCGGAATAAGCGTGATGTAACCTACCACGGAAGTTAGGCGAGGGTAAGCAAGACTCAATAGCGATGGATACAAAACCGTATCCATGGAGAATTCGGACGTCTTCAAAGGCTGGCACGAGGGAACGCGCTCGGCCATCGATGAAACACTTCGCGATCGAATACTCTCAGCGCTGTTACAGCGTAGCAATCTGACCGTAACACAGTTCGAAACGCTTCTGGTAGACCAATTTGGTCATGATATGGCAAACAAACGGCTAACAAGGAATGATATGGCTCTCTTACGGAGAGATAAGAAAGGAATAAGCCGCGGATCGTTCAATAGGACCCTAAGACAGGCAAGAGAAAACGTTGTCGAGGCAATTCACACCGTTCTACTGCTAGGCTATAGCGGCCTGACGGAGTCCCCAAGCATCGCGCCGTTCCTGGAAGCGTCCGAGCGCCTCAAAGGTCAAACCTCCCAACTTCGAGATGCAGCACAAAATAATCCAGAATTCTATCTGAGAACCGTGGAGTCGATAATTGACGATCTAGATCAGGCATTTAGGGCAATGTTCGGTAGAAACCGTGACACGTGACGTCACGCGAATGACTGCGCATCACGTGCATCACGCGTCATGCGTGCGCGAAGACCGGTGGGCGCAACACAGCTGAATCGAGAATGAGTAAGACGGCTGGTCGTCATCCCCTTGACGTCATGATGCAACACAAAAATCACGCCTTCGTCACTCGTGATGGGATTATGGGGAAACCTGCGTCACAACAGTTAGTGTTAAATGCGTTTGTCGAGCTTAGCGTGACGTCACGGCTCCGGAGAGCGTGATATCACAGAAAATGCTGGGGATCAGGAAACGGCCAAACGATGCTACTGTGAATTTTTCATTTGAAAACCATGATGTTGCGAAGCTGTTCTTCGACACCTTCTCAAAGAGGCTCGGCTCGTTCGAGACGAGTTTGAAGGATTTGGCTGTTGAGGTTGGAAGGCTCAAGATTTCGGGGGATCAGTCTAAGTTATCCGATCTGGTATTGCTTGAGCGTCTCCAAAAAACTGAGAGGCTCCTGGGTGAGTCTCTAAACTGGATTAAGCAGACCGCTGATACAGTTCTCCAGGCTCCGCAGGCAACCGCTGTGACGAGCAGGGTGGTCGAAGAGGTTCCTGAACCGGTAAGATCCGTCGCGCAGACGGCTGTGAATCAGTCTTCAATCCGTACGGACCCTTCAGTTGTCCAGCCGGGTTCTTTGAACTCGATCACGACTCCCACTGAGCTTCAGGTTCTAACTCTTCTAGTGAGCCAGGGACCAAAGTCGGCCCCGGAAATAGGAAAGTCTGTCGGGCGTTCAAGGGAACATACGGCTCGCCTGATGAAGAAGCTCTTTGATGAAGGATACGTTCGGCGAGATCAGACCCGGATCCCGTTTCGGTATTCGACCGTTGAGCGCGTGAAGCAGAGCTTCATGAAGCCTGAAGGGAAGGACCAGGAGCGAGAGACGGTTTCTGCTCCTCAAGCCTAACACGGTATACTAGGCTGAGCTTTTCCTGTTCTCTCTCGAGAACTCCCCGGTCCGCTAACCGCGTTAGATACGTGGATACTGTGCTCAATGGTATCTTCTCCTTAAACGTGGTTTCGAACGCCTTCCTCGCTTCGCGTGACGTGAAGCTTCTACCCCTTAGCTGGGACATGATCGTGCCCGCAAGTCTGTCGAATTTTCTGGGAGAGAGCCCGAGAGCAGTCGCCGATGCCGGGGGTGTTCCCGATATCAACTCAACGATGTCGAGTATCTTGCTCACCTTTTCCCTTGTCACGGGACCGTCGATAGCGATGGAATGTCTTGCTCCTTCTGCGTCGTAGAATTCCATCTTCAATCTTCGTGGTCTCATCTCTATTCTTTCCTCGGGAAGAACTGGGGGCTTCACAGTTCGCAGTTCACATGTAGAAAAGGCTCACGCACCATGATTTCACGTAAGGTGTGAACTTATGGGCGATTAGTCTTGACACGTTCCATAGGTTCCAGTGGAAACAGAGGGGTCTCCGGACTATTTCACAGGTAGTGAAGCCATTCTGGGACTGAAATTGGAACAACGTGGCCGATGGCCCTTCGTTTAGCGGTTGGAATAGGAGTTCTACGGGTGGTGAAGATGCCAGCTCAAGGATTTGCCAAGCTTGGGGTATCAGTGACCTTGTCAGGTCCTGCCTGAGGAGGTGCGGCCCGAGGGGTGATTTGATGTTCTGCCGGCTTGTTGACCCATGGCTCAGGCTTCTGCTTTCTATGTCTACCAACAAGCCTTAGGGTCTCAATGACCGGTGTGAGGAGAAGGG
>VBBR01000157.1 GCA_005881615.1 Candidatus Bathyarchaeota archaeon | reverse complement strand
TTGCATTGAATGTCTTCTACGACGGTTTGCTAGGTAACGTGTTACTCCTAGGACTCAGCGCGCTCTCGTTCGTCACGATCAGATTCCGTGACAAGGTGGAGGGCATGCTTGCTTGTTGGGTCGCATCCGCATCGGTACCGTTTGCTCTGCTCAACAGCTTTCATCAGACCCGGCTAATCTACGACCTGCCCATTCCACCTCTGGTAGCAATGGGTCTTCTCCTGCTAATGTCTAGAGCGGGAGGCGGAAACTTGAGGGCGAGCCTGATCCTGCTGACGGTTTTGCTCTTCAGTGCGAACTACGCGCTTGGGGCAGTTGTCCAAGCCTAGGAGCAATTTTCGAGTCTCAATCAATCGCAGGATTTCCTGAGATACCATTTTTTACGTTTTGGACAGAAGAAACTCCACTATCCTTTAGTTCCGCGTTAATTCTCCCATGATACTCCCTTGGGTTCAGGTTGCCAATAGCTATCATCCATCAGTCCTACGGGCGCTTTGGGGGAGCGGAGAGGGTTGCTCTTGCGCATTACGAGCAGCTTAGGAGGATGAACGTCGATGCCACGCTGTTCTGGAGTGGGCTGATTACTCCCAGTTGGCAAGCCAGACTCAACGGTTACGACATTAGGACGATACCGTCCACGGTGCCAAGCCCCCGCAGACTCGCGACGGTGATGAGGTTTCTCAGAGAATTGTCCCGCTATGACTCGATCATAATCCACCACCATGTGGACCCTCTGCTTGCCTTCTACATCGCCAGAAGCTTGGGGAACAAAACGATCTGGTATTCCGGATCCATGTTCGAGCTTGCTTGGGAGAAATGGATAACGGGAGAGGACTACAGGTCGATCAGCCGGACGGTCAAGCAGACTAGTGAGGAGTACTATGGCAGAATGTTTTCATCTCTCGTAATGTCGAATCATGTCTTCGACCAGACAGTTCGTCTAGCTCGCGCTGTCGACATACATGCCGTGAGGCGGTACTCGAAGATTGTAGCCAACAGCAAATTCCTCTCACGCTTTCTCAAACGAATCTACAAACTGAAAGATGCGCCTCCGGTTGTCTACCCTGGATCAGATCCAATACTAGAGCAATTGTCATCGAAGGACTTTGCAGGCGAGGGAGACTACATGCTCGCTGTTGGTCCGCTAATCCCACTGAAGAATGTTGATGGAATGATCCAAGCGGCTTCCAAAGTGCCTTCGGCCAGGCTCGTTGTGATCGGAGAGGGCCAAGACAGAGTTTCGCTGGAGGAAAGCGCGGACAGATTGCACGTGCCACTCTTCTTGAAGGGCAACTCTCACAGCGAGGAAGAACTTGCTATGCTGTATTCCCAGTGCATGCTTCACATCCACCTGTCGCTCTACGAGCCGTTCGGGCTAACACCGGTAGAGGCAGGGCTCTTCAGAAAAGCCTCGATCGTGACCAACCACGGAGGACCCCCCGAGATAATCGTGGAAGGGGAAACAGGATTCATCGTCAACCCCAGAGACTACGGCACGATAGCGAAAAGGATGACAGAGCTGCTCTCCAACCCTCAACTCCGTCACGAGATGGGACAGAAGGCGAGGAAGAGGGTTCTAGAGAATTTCACACTGGAAAGGTCGGCGAAGCAGCTTCTCGCAGAGGTCGAAGCGTAGGTGAGAATTCGACTTCGACTTTACCCTATACTCGTAATACTAGTCTTAACGCTGGCAATACCCACGATCTTCCTCCGAGGCACGTTCCAACAGAAGACCGTGCTTGAGGTGGATGGTCTAAACAATTTCTCCAGCCTGGAGTCAGTTTCTCTGGGTCCTATCATCTGGGCCGAGAGCTTCAACAATCTGACTACATGGAGCCTCTCAAGCAATGCCCCAGGCGTCCTTCAGCTCAACAGTTCTATGGTCCTAAGTGTCGCATTTCCCCTAAAGTCGGTGCCTCAAGCGGTGACCGCTTCTCGGACTCTAAACCTGTCACTTGACAAGAACCCAGCCATTACTCTTACTCTAGCGGTAACAAGCGGGGCATCATACGGAATCAGATTCTACGGATTGACCTCAAGCGGAACGAACTTCGCTGCGTGGAGAGAGGGCTCATTGTTGCAACACAGACGTGGTTTAGGCACTCAGGAGACAATTTCAGCAAATCTAGTTTCCGAGTTCTTGCTAGCAAATCCGAAACTTCCCCTAGCCGGATCGAGAATCACGAAGCTGTCACTCTACATTGAAGCAGCCCCGTTGATTAGCGGAAAATTCTCGATGAAACTCACAACCCTGCAGGCAAATTTGATAGTCACAAATAAAATAGAATCAAATCGGCTTAACGGAAACTTCACGGCTGTAATTGCGGACTTAGGACCAACAATCCAAAGTCAGGGGCTCTTCCAGGTTTTTGTTGGCTTGGACATCAAAGGAAGCACAGACCTGAGTTATGTGCCCTACTTCATAAGCGGCGCTTCAGTTCTCGCTCAGGGATTCACTTACATTCCAAAGGTTGCAACCACCTACGAACTGGCTCTTCTTCAGCCTTCATTTGTGAACTCATCTCCTTTGTTCGTGGGGAAACCCAGTTCCTCTTCGATAGTGGTCTCGGCCAAGACAGGGGAGATGACGTTCTTTCGTTTGAACAGTGTCTCGATAAGGTTCCTTTCGTCCCTCTCGGCTCCAGCTCAGGCTCTGAGTCCAGCAAACTATCAACTTCTATTGTTCTACTACTTCATTTTCCTCTTCGTAGCTCCCACGGGAATGATTGTCCTGTTAGTCAAGGTGTTCAGAGATGAAGAATAAGGTCCTAGCGACACTTCTCGTTGGGGTCATAGCGAGGATTGAGCTGGCGTCCTTCGCTGGACATCCGTTTGATCTTTCTCTATTCACTTATTCGTCAAGACTATACTACGAGACAGGACACTTCGACACATTCTTCCCGGCGCTCCCGATACTATACTATGTCCAACTTGCATTCTACTCTCTATATGTTCTCTTGAGAGATTCTGGCTTCACAGACCTTGTCTTCATGTATCATTCCAACTACATTGTTGAGGGCCTTTTTCTCCGCATCCCACTGATATTATCCGACATTGGAATTTTTGCTCTGATACTGCGGTTTACGGGTAAGCTTCGTTATGCCGCGTTCTATCTCTTGAACCCATTCATAATCTACCTAACGGGAGCCTGGGGGACGTATGATTCTCTTATGATGTTACCCCTAGTCTATGGTTTCATCTTGACATCCAGGAACCAGAAACGACTAGCGAGCGTGTCATTTGCCATCTCTGGTTTAATCAAGCTGTTTGGGTTTGTTCCCTTCGGTCTCTTGGCTCTTGAGAATCTTTTTCAGAAACGATTC
>VBBR01000156.1 GCA_005881615.1 Candidatus Bathyarchaeota archaeon | reverse complement strand
TCTTGCGCTCAGCATCCAAGCTTGGGTTCTTTACCCACACTCTGTCCCCCGGTTTTAGTTTCTCCACCTTCTCACCTCCTATGGATAGGATAGCTCATGGTCTCAGTGAATTGCTGGTTAGGAGATCGTGTAGGTATATAACATTTTATACACCGAATGGATTTTGCAAAATCCGCATTCTTCTCCGCTAATTCATTACGACACGTTTCAGGAACCTTCCACAGAACCAAGCTCCGGGACCCTTTGATGCTTATCCTCGTAAGAGCATCAGTCATCTAGGTCCTTGGTCGAGCTAGCGTGACCCTAAGAAAGGGATCTGGTTGATTCATCGGCATGACAGGTCTAGCCAAACGTGGCGTAGCTTCCTTGCCAAGTTGGGGAACCGTAGACCGTTTAATATTTTCTCTAACCCATTCCGGTACGATCACAGCTCTCAACAATTCTTGCACCGACACGCCCCTCTGCTCCGCTTCCGACAAGATTACCCGGAACGATTCCTCGCGAAGTGCCAACATGAATTTGGCGATGGCTGATGAACCCCGCCCTGTTTCATGGCCAGTATGGAGCGTATATAACAATTTATACACTATCAACCGAGCCCGCGGAAAAACTTCTCGCGATCTCTCTAGAGAAGTTTGGCCGGTCCGCCTCTTCTGTATACTCTGAATGGTTGATCCAGAATCGCGTAATTATGGAAGTCCATTAGCCTCTCCAACTCCTTGGGCTCGTTTAGCTTCGAAACATTGTACCCGCACAGGATAATCATGTTCTCTTTCACTCGGCGGCCGATGTTCTGTTCCAGCTCCATCAGCCCCTTAGCCAGCCCGTTTTGCAAAAACCAAGAGTAGTCTTCGACCGCAATCCTCGTCGGGAGATTAGTCTCATTCGAAGCGTTAATCTCGGTCATCCAGCCCCTTATCTTCCTGATCGCCGCAGCCCTCTCGAGACTCGAGACATCCTTACGCAACAAGTTGTTTACAGATGCGAACGTTGAAGGGTTCGCGGAGAACAATCCCTTTGGAGCATTGTCCGTCGCGCCGGGGTCGAAGAATTCTGATAAGACCATGTCGAGGAATGCCTCGTCCTCCCAGAGAAGGATACCGTGCTCGTTCTTCGGCATATGACGCACCCGTGACTCAAGTATCTCCGCCTCATGAATCTCGCTCAGCATCTGATTGATCCTCTCCGCCTTCGAGGTGAGAGGCGAAAAGCCGAGAACGTCAAGAGTCTTCGTCAAAATCTTGTCCCTGTAGCTATGAGCCTCATCCAGTTTGGACGTACGACGGCCACTCCTCCCGTCCTTGTCCACTATCAAGGCGTCCCCTTCGATCCTCACCACAAGATCTTCATCAGTGCGGAATGGAAACGTGCTATCTTCAACTAGATCCTTCGCTAGGTATAGGGTGTGTCGTGGGCCGACGCGGTGGATCTTTGCCTCCGCACGCGTAACCATTCTCTTATCAGCTACGAATAAAGCGGTCGAAGACTCATTCTGGTTTCAACCGTTGCTGTATAACTCGTGGGGTCGCTCTTTTATATTCTACCAGGCCGAGTTGGCAATGGGAAATATCCTCAAGCGTTTGGCGATTGGCACAAAAACTCGCTGAGCGAAGATCTGCCAGGGAAAGGCGCGCGCGCGCCCGTGAGCGGAAAAAGCGTTCTCGGTCGATCGAGTCCACGATACGAAAAGGCGTAAAGATCGTTGTCGATAAACCGGCGCTTGATGAATCGTTCCCCGTAGTGGGAGTCGGGGCTTCTGCAGGAGGACTCGAAGCCTTCACGCAACTGCTCCAAGGCCTCCCCTCAGACATTAACATGGCACTAGTGCTGATACAACACCTTGACCCTACTTACAAGAGTTTGTTGACCGAGCTTCTCTCCAGGACGACGAACCTAGGGGTGGAAGAGGTAATAGACGGGACCCGGGTGAAGCCGGGACATGTCTACGTGATCCCACCAAACGCAGTCATGACGATTTCCGACCGTGTTCTACACCTCGCCCCGCGCATCGAAGTTGACCACAAACATAGCCCCATCGACCACTTTTTGCAATCCCTCGCTCAAGACCAGAAGAGCAGAGCGATCGGCATCATACTCTCCGGAACTTCCAGGGACGGCGTTCAGGGATTGAGAGCTATCAAGGACGAAGGTGGAATCACACTTGCACAAGACGAGAAGTCGGCCAAGTACTACGATCTTCCTCGAAGCGCTGTCGCGGCGGGCTATGTCGACCTAGTCCTCCGACCCCAGGACATGGCGCAGGAACTCATCAAGTTGAGCCAGCATCCATACGTTCCCCATCTGGAGACCGAAAGGGCGGAGAAGCTGCTGCCGCAGAGCGACCTCGAAAAGATCTTCAGTCTACTGAGGAAAGCGACCGGTGTCGATTTCACAGACTACAAGCATGCTACGATAAAGAGACGAATCCTGAGACGAATGTTGATCCTCAAGACAAGCACCATGGAAAACTACATGAGCTATGTTCAGACGAACCCGGGCGAGCTGAGTTCCCTGTTCCAGGACATTCTGATCAATGTGACAGGATTCTTCCGTGAGCCTCGCACCTTCGACGTGTTGAAGAACGAGATATTTCCCAACATTCTAAAGAATAGATCGGCAGAGGACCCTATCAGAATATGGGTCCCAGGCTGCTCGACCGGCGAAGAAGTGTACTCGCTTGCTATCTGCCTGCTCGAATACCTAGACCATGCCCGGGTCCACCCACAGATCCAGATCTTCGCCACCGACGTCAATGAGACGGTGCTGGAAAAAGCCCGGCAAGGCGTGTACATCGCGTCTCCCTCTATATCACCGGACCGTCTAAAACGCTTTTTCGCCAAGGTGAACGAATCTTACCAGATAAACAAGGCAATTCGCAGGATGTGCGTCTTCGCCAGGCAGGACGTGACAGCGGACCCGCCTTTTTCAAAACTTGACATAATAGTCTGCCGGAACTTGCTGATCTACCTCGGACCGGCTCTGCAAAAGAAGCTGCTTCCAATATTCCACTACGCGCTCAAACCAACAGGCTTCCTGGTCTTAGGAGACTTCGAGACCATAGGGGAATTCGACAACATCTTCAAAGCAGCTAACAAACGCTTCAAAGTCTATTCCAGAAAGCCAATGGTCACTCCTGCCCCTCTTGACTTCTCGACAAGATACATTGCTGAACCTGGGCAGATCGACAGGCTGGCAGTCAACCGGGAAGTTGGAGGCCCCCTCCCGGAACCTGCGATTTTCAAGGAAGCGGACCGGATATTGCTCACAAACTACTCGCCGGCCAGCGTAATAGTGAACAGTGAGCTGGAGATTATCCAGTTTCGGGGACGAACAGGCGCCTTCCTCGAGCCCGCGCCTGGGAAAGCCAGTCTCAGCATCTTGAAAATGGCCCGAGAAGGCATGATGATGGATCTCCGAAATGCGTTAGATAGAGCGAAAAAAAGCCGCCAGACAATTAGGAAGGAAGCGGTTACTATCAAGTCGGATGGGAAGTACTTGGACGTGAACCTGGAAGTAGTGCCGCTAAAGAGCCAGCTAGATCAGCCTAGTTTTCTGGTGACGTTCGAGGAAGCGGTGCCAAAACCTGCCTCTTCAGCAAAGCTAAGAAAAGCCCGAGGTGAAAAGCGAGAGA
>VBBR01000155.1 GCA_005881615.1 Candidatus Bathyarchaeota archaeon | reverse complement strand
CCCAATTATTTCATCATAGAACTTTTGCTGCCTAACAGTCTCTTCTTCGAGACTTCCAACAATAGCCGTCTTTGTCCCGGTCTGTTCGATGATGGCGGCTGAACGCCAGGTCAGGTCGCTGAATCGGAGATCCTGTACTAACGGGTCCTCGTTCCCTTCCCGCGTGAACGTAATCCACATGTCAACCCCTTGCGCCTCCATGGTGTCCCTGACAAGCTTCAGCTTCTTCCTCAGGAACTCCATCCTGAGGGGAGATCCAGCGAGTTTCACGCGTTGCTTGCTGGAATGAACGAACTTATCGTTTTGCCCGTAGACCTAAGGTAGAGTCACAGGCGTCTTCCTCTCTCCGAGCCTCCTCGACTAACTGCTGCGCAGTCTTCCCTGAGGATCCCACACTCTCATTGATGAGACGAAGCATCCTCAGCCGGGATTCAGTCTCAAGACTTGACAGGCTGAGATAGAGCCTGATCGCCTCTCGGACCAAGTCGCTACGATTGAGCAACCCCCTGCGCCGAACGACAGCATCGATGCGTTTCAACTCCTCGGAACCTATCTTGGTTGCCACAGTTACCTCAGTCGTAAACCGTTACTTGAATCTGGCGACCCGATGAACTTCCACCTTTAGTGGGCACGTCCCAGTTTGAGCTTAAGGCCGCCATTTGGCCGACAGGTTGCCACCAAACTACCAGCCACCACGTCGGACCGGTCAAAGACAATCGAGCTATCGAATCAGCCTTGCCGAGTTAAGGATGAACACGAGCTCTGAGACCACATGGATGCCAGCGGCGAATAGTGGATTGAGGAGACCTTGGAAAGCTAGGCCGAGTCCGATTCCATCCACGATCAGTGTTCCATAGAAATTCTGCATGATTACACCGTAAGCCTGCTTACTCGCCTTGACAATAGTCGGAATTCTTCCAAGATCATTCGTCATGAGAACAATGTCGGCTTCTTCGATCGCGATATCTGTCCCAGCACCCATTCCAACGCCGACGTTCGCGAGAGCCAGTGCTGGAGCGTCGTTGACGCCATCACCTACCATGACGATCCTTCGCCCTGAACCCGATAGTTGTTCAATGTAGGAGACCTTGTCGGCGGGCAGAAGCTCTGCGTGAACCTCATCGATTCCGACCTGTTCCCCGACACTCTTTGAAGCGAACTTATTGTCACCTGTGAGCATGATAGTCGACAAACCCATTCTTCCCAACTCCTTGACCGCTTCTCGGCTCTCGTCCCTGACCTTGTCGGAGATTCCGATCACTCCGCAGATTCGTCCTCCGTGAGCAACTAGAACAGTGGTCTTTCCTTCTGAGACCTTGCTGGTAACAGTTGCATCGACATCGTTCGATAACGGGACGTGTTGTTCATTCATGAGAACGCTGTTTCCGACAAGGACCTGTTCCCCATCATACCACGACACTATACCCTTCCCGGCCATGTAGTCCGATGAAACGCCTGACTCCGAGCTGATTCCAAGTGCCTCAGCCTTTGCCATTATCGCATGCGCGAGTGGATGTTTGGAGAATCTCTCCGCCGCTGAGGCATATGTCAGGACCTGCTCCTCGGAGCATCCATCAAGCCCTACAACATCAGTAACTTCAGGATCACCTAGCGTAAGCGTTCCTGTCTTATCAATCACCACAGTATCGACCTTGCTCATCTCCTGAACGTAGACCCCGCCTTTCACGATGACTCCTTTCTTTGCCAAACCTCCCATTACGGCAACAATCGCCAGAGGCGTGCCTGCAGCGACACCACAAGCACCAGCAACAACAATTACCGATATGGTTGAGATGAGGTTCCGGGTCACGACAAAAGTAATCACAGCAAAGACAATTGTAAACTCGACAAGCCAGGCAGCAAGTTTGTCAGATATCCGCTGAATCGGCGCCTTCCTGCTCTCAGCCTGCTCAACCAGCCTGATGATCTGGCCAAAGACAGTCTCGTTTCCCACCTTCTCGGTCCGCACCTCGAACACGCCCGACTGGTCAACAGACCCAGCGAACACTCTGCTGCCAACCAACTTCTCAACGGCAAATGCTTCTCCTGTTATGGCAGACTGGTTAACAAATCCAGAACCCTTGACGAGATTTCCGTCAACAGGAATCCGTTCTCCATCTCTAACGATTACAGTTTCACCGGGCTGAATGGATTCTACATCGGTCTCGATCTCTTTCCCGTCCCGTCTTACGAGGGCCCTTCTCGGAATCGACCTTTCCAGTTTGACGATTGTCGCTCTTCCCTTGTCGACCGCGTAAGCTTCTATGAACTCTGAGAGTAGGACGAAGAAAGTTACTACAACCGCGGCCGTAAACTGTCCTACTAGGAGAGAGGCAACGATCGCTACGGTCATCGAGACCTCCATGTTTATCGATCGGTGGCGGAGCGAGTGAAATGTTTCTACAAAGACAGGATAGCCGCCTACAAGGGTAGCTCCTATCGCTACAAAGTCAATCGGTGAGAAGCCGCGCCAGAATCCCAGATAGCTGAAAAGCGCCGCCACGCCCATCAGGGAGAGCCGGATCTCATCCTCTCTATTCTTAGGAGCTTCGCGGACAAGCGAACCTTTCATCCCTTCGAGCACAGGGAGTTCATTTCTCGGAGTGCTCATCTGCCGCTTGCGACCACTTGTTGAAGTGAGAGAACGTTTCCTTGACAGCCCATTATATGCGTACCCTTCCTTATACGATAGAAGATCGAGTCTCTGTTCATGGGCCCGAGCTATTGCAAGACTATCTGAGATTCTTTGATCAGGCGTTTTCCGACTTTTCCCAATGGGCCGACTGCTACTGCGGCTTCTACGATACTTCTGAGGCTGATTGGGACGCGACATCTAACGCTGGTCCGGAACATAGAGCCGCTCGGTCCGCGCTGATTAGCGCTAGCAAAGCTCAGGGACTCCTTGCCTACATTGACGGTAGACCTGTGGGCTGGTGTAATGCTCAGCCCCGAGCCAACTTTGTCAACATGCGATCGTATAGAGTCGCGTTGACGGACCCGGGAGAACCTGTGGGGTCCATAATGTGCTTCGTCGTATCGCCTGATTACAGAGGAAGAGGTGTCTGCACGGCACTTCTACGTGCCGCCTGCGACAAGTTTCGCCGAGATGGACTACAGACTGCGGAAGGATATCCGACGACAAATTCTCAGAAAAGATTTGGAGAGATTCCCTGGGCAGAGTCGAACTACAAAGGACCATTAAACGTGTACTTGAAGAACGGATTCACGATTCATAAGCAGCTCGAACTATTCGCAATCGTAAGAAAACAACTCTGAGGCTCTAGAACTTCCGATCGCCAATCCGCTTCCCTTAAACTGCGATCAAAGCGGGTTCATCAGATTATTACTACAATCCTCCAGCTATCGCGAGCACAACATGCGAATAGGTTCCAGGCTCAACTTTAACCGTGAATGGAAGATTGCA
>VBBR01000154.1:1597-3159 GCA_005881615.1 Candidatus Bathyarchaeota archaeon | reverse complement strand
GGTTACTCTCAAGCCCATACCCAATGAGACCATCAATCAGCAGATCGTAGTCTCTCAAATTGTAATCTCCTAAAAGGATCGGGATTCCCATTTTTTCAAGGACATTGAGTTGTCCAAGTGGTACATCCTTCATTCTATCTTTCGTTGTTCCAACAATCACGCTGACGTCAGCACCCCAGTTAGCTAAGTGTCTCGCTGCCACCATTCCATCGCCGCCGTTATTTCCCCCTCCAACGAGGCAAGCAACACGTTTTCCGAAAGTTGTCTCCCGCAACATCTGTTTAGCTAGAGTCGCCGTGGCTCTGCCCGCGTTCTCCATCAACATCAGAACATCCACATGGAACTCCTGTATCGTGACATCGTCGATCTTACGCATCTCCTCAGCAGTAACGTAGACAACTCCGGCCCTCTCTTTCATGCGCTCACATCACTCCGATCGAGCAGATATACTGAGACTCGCACACGAAGAATATGCATAACTTGAACAAGTAGAGCAACAACGAGGTTGAAACTTGCACCTTCTCGTTGACGACGTTCAGCTCTGGGATGGGACCAGCTCGCCCGCCCAGCCCAAAATGTCCGTAGAAGTTCGCGATGGACGGATCCATTGGATCGGATCTGCGTCCCAATGGCAGGGTAACCGGGCGACCATTCGAGTCGTTGACGGGAGGGCACGCACGTTGATTCCGGGGCTCATGGATTGTCATGTTCACTACAGTAGCCCAGGCGGGCCTGAATGGATCGCGCGATTTACTGATCCCCTCCCAGAAATCTCGATGCGTGCGATCGAACTCGCCGAGACCAGCCTGCGAAGTGGGGTTACAACCGCACGAGACGTCGGCGCACCTCAAGGGGTCAGCATCAGGCTCGCACGCGCAGCGCGAGCAGGAGAGATCCCTGCCCCGAACATTCGTGCCGCCGGAACCTGGATTGCTCACCGTGGCACATACGTTTCTTTTGCCAAACAATTCGGAGAAGCTGACGAACTACGAAATGCGATCAGGACGGAGATTGAAGCTGGAGCGGACCTGATCAAGGTCGCTCTGGCAGGCTGGAACGAGGGTGCCCGTCCCCAGGACGCACCAGATGTTCCAATCGACAAAAAACTACTCGCGGTAGCCGTCGAAGAAGCGCATAAGGCAGGGTTCAAGATCGCATGCCATGCCAACGACCCGACCAGCTGCGGAATAGCTGCACAAGCGGGAGTTGACTCACTTGAGCATGGGATGTTTCTCGAAGCAGGCGATCTTGAAGCGATGGCGAAGAATAAAACGTACCTTGTCCCGACCATGTCGGTCTGGGACGCCATGCTCTATTACGCGCGCGCAGTTGATTGGCCTGAGACCCGTAGGAAGCGGGCCGAGGATCTACGAGAAAGGTCGCGTGCAGCGGTCACAGCCGCAATCAAAGCGGGCGTGAAGATAGCGCTAGGGACGGATGCTGGCGGCGGAGCTGCGCGTCATGGTCGAATCGCGCGAGAGGCTGAGCTCATGGTCGAATGTGGGATGGACCCACGCGACGCGCTCATAGCCGCAACCTCAAGCGCCGCAAATCTAATCGGC
>VBBR01000154.1:0-1537 GCA_005881615.1 Candidatus Bathyarchaeota archaeon | reverse complement strand
CAGGCTGATTGCGGCGGTGTTTCACGAAGGACGGCGCGTAGGATAGATCGAGTCCGACAAAGAACGTAATGGAGGTAACGTTTGTTGCCTCTCTCAGCACTCTTAGAAGGGAGCTGAACCTCGGGCTCGACTCCACTCAATCCTCGATAAAGCAACAAGAACTCCTCTGCACCCGGGTGAATCATTGTACTCGGCTTCAAAAGGAAGCCAATACTATCTCCTTGAGGGACTCCCAATCGAGGACACGCATTCTCACACACAACACTTTTCATTCTCACTTTTCCTGCACAATACTGTTCCAAACCTCTTAAGAATAATAGCCCTGTAGCCCTTCGTCGTCTTATCTTGTCGGAGACAGGTCGCGTTCGCCTGTGGATTCCTGGACATCTCACGGGAAAAGTTGCAAAGTCAACTCTCGTTTCATCTTTGATCTTGCTGACAGTTCTCGGATCAATTGGGCCGTGGCTGCCCGGACTAATCCAAGTCTTTGGCGGCATGTTTCTGTCACCCACGACAGTTGCAATGGGAAACTGTTCTCCAAATATTTCAAATTCCACTTCCAATGCAGCCTTGTGCCCACCATCCTCCACTGATGTAGCGTCAACAACTCCCAATTTCGCTGGGGCAGAGCGGCTCCCCGACTTATCTCTTCCAAAGACTGTGCTGTCAAGCGTTGACAATCTTATAGGAGCTGGAGGCGTGGCACAATCCTCGTCGCAAAATCTTACCCTGTTCAACCCCTCAATACGGCTCAGGCTGCTCGGCGGGCTGACGCCTCACGATCAGCTTCTGGACCAAGACAACAAGGTTCTCAGTGATTGGTCATTCTGGGAGGTTCAAGCCAACCAAGCTGGCATTTGGACTCCTCTGGTTCCGACATCGAACAATTTCAGCATCATAGGTACCAACACTACGGGTACCTTCGTTTCTCGAACCATGCATGTTGACGCCGGACCCTTTTCAGGAGTCTTGACGATTGTTTACCAGACAGCCTCCGCGGGACCTTTGAAGTGGGACCTACAGTTTCAATCATCAGCCTCGGCAGACTATAGGCTGGTCTACACTTGGCTGAACATATCTAACATTCATTCTCTATCATCGGGTTCTAGCTCGTTCAGTGTGTCCTATCCCGACGCTAACTACACTTTCTTCTGGGGCGATGTCCCCAAATCTTTGACCTCATCAGCATCAGCTATCTTGAATCAGTTTCGTTTTTCCATTAACTTGGGATGGATGAGTTCAGGCGCCGTCATCAGAATAGATCCAAGCCTAGTAGATTCTGGCAACGCCTCTTTTGCGACTGCATATGGTCTTCAAAGGAGGGTGTTTTTCGAGCCGAAAGGAGGCTATTATTTCGCGTTCTATTTTGACAGTGCCAACGGAACCGAGGTCTACCGATACTCGCACGATGGTCTGAACTGGTCGCCGAAGCAGCCTTTGCCCCCTGGTTGGCCCGCTCCAACGGGACTCGGTTGCTTCATATCTCACGATTCATGCCTGACCACCGTATATAGTACCGGCCAGACCGTGCTTATAG
>VBBR01000153.1 GCA_005881615.1 Candidatus Bathyarchaeota archaeon | reverse complement strand
CTTGCAGCGTGATGCTGATGGTAGTGTGAGTGCGTCGTGGGACCTCGTTTGGCCCGAACAGAAGAAAGCTGGACTCCCCCCGGTGACGCTCCTTGCATACTACGGGATCGGCTTCACCCATCCACACTTACGAGGCGCGACCGTGCGCGACTGGCCGCTGAACGTCTTCACCGCCCGCGATGCCGCCGACCAATTGCCGATCATGCGCGCCATTGCAACCAGTGACCTCCATAATCTGGTCTTCCAATCGGACTATCGGATCATTCCCGCCGTCACTAGATCCTTGATGCCAGAATCTCGTTCCTAGCGCGGTCGCAAAACGTTTAGTTTCTGATTGGCAAGTAACTTCCAAACCAGTCTGTGGACTGCATTAATACTACTCGTGAAGAACTAGGCCATAGATGCAGATTGGAATAGACAGCTTCGCGGCCGCATTCACCGAGGACAGTCTTAGTATCAGCGCGTCAGACCGCCTGCAGAACCTGATCGAAGAGATCTCACTGGCCGATAAAGCCGGACTAGACTCTTTTGGGATTGGCGAACACCACCGACGCGAGTTTCTCGACTCCGCACCCCCAGTCATTCTCGCGGCTGCGGCAGCAAGAACGCGAAAGATCCGTCTCACCAGCGCTGTAACAGTCCTCAGCGCCACCGACCCAGTACGTATCTTTCAAGAATTCGCAACCCTCGACCTATTGTCCAAGGGCCGAGCAGAAATGGTCGTAGGCAGAGGCTCGTCAATCGAAGCCTTTCCATTATTCGGTTTTCGCTTGGAGGATTACGATTCGCTATTTGCGGAGAAGCTCGACCTTCTCCTAAAAATTCGTGAAAACGAACACGTCACCTGGTCCGGCAAGTACCGGCCCGCTCTGACTGGACAAGGAGTCTACCCGAGGCCAGTTCAGAACCCGTTGCCCATATGGCTGGGCGTTGGGGGACCACCACAGTCATTCGTCCGCGCGGGCCGGCTCGGTCTCCCGTTGATGGTCGCCATCATAGGAGGCGAAACACGCCGTTTCCGACCGCTAATCGATCTCTACCTTGAAGCCGGAAAGGCGGCCGGTCATCCACCCGAAAAATTGAAAGTAGGCCTACATTCGCCGGGATATGTTGCAGAGACGACGGAGGAGGCCGCAGACGACTACTTCCCCGGCTTCGCCCGGGCTGTCACGGACATCGGAAAGGAGCGGGGGTGGGGTGAGATGACTCGCGAAGACTTTGACGCTCAGAGAGGTCCGCGGGGCTCGCTGGTCATCGGTGATCCGGAGAAAGTGGTCGAGAAGATTCTCAGGCACAGCAAGGCACTCGGAAGCATTTCACGGTTTACTTTTCAGATGAACGCGGCCTCTCTGCCTCACGAGAAGCTTGTCCGGTCGATTGAGTTGATAGGCAAACGCGTTGTGCCCGCCCTTCACAAAGAGATCGTCCAAGAGGACCTGCAGAAGACCTAGTCTTTGAGGGAGGACTCAATCGGTTCGCAAGCATACTTGTCATAAATACGACTCTTCTTCAACAAGATGCTGAGTAGCGTAAGCTAGTCACCTTTATTGCTAGTTTGCTAGGTATGGAAGGAGAGTTGGACGTTGGTGCCGAAAAATTCTCGCGGTAGCTTTCCCTCTTCTTCAATGGTGCGTTTCTGAGCTGAGCTTAGGGCCTTGAACGGTCTGACCGTAATTTCAATTCCCGCTTTTTTCTTGGTCTTCTCCCATGTTCCCGCGGCGATTCCATCAACTAGTAGTACCGGGGCGTTTCCCTGGATTTGTCGGAAGATTCTGGTCCGGTATGCTTGTGAGACGAAGAACTCCCTTGGATGGTAGAACATGACGTACGTGTCCCAGCTAGGGACGAGACGGACAGAATGGGCTTCTTCGTTCGATTCTATCTCGTCGATGTCTCGGCTAAGCATCTTCGACTGCTGATGATCAAATTCAACCTGTTCCAGTTCCCCGGCGATGAGTTGTTCCAGGGGTTTGGCCTCGGGCGCCGAGACGCCCCACCAGTGAGCAAAGTCTTCGAAGGTCGCGGGGCCCGTACGTACTGTAGAACTGTCGCAGCAAGGTTCTCAAGGCTTGTTCGCTGGAGGGCTGGTCTTGTCTGCCTAGCCACTGGTCTGGCCGGGTGAAGGTTACTTTTGCGCCTCAACAAATCTGGCTGAATTCGCTTCCACCTGATGAGTCTGGAGGGATCCCAAAGGTGTTAAATCCATGATTCAATTATGTTGTGTAGATTCACCTAGCGCGCGGAGGGATCTACGTGAGACTTGTCGAAGATATCTGGATGGGTTCCCTGTCGGGAACCAACTGCACTTGTGGATCAATGTCTGCATTGGAATAAGGGCCGATTTTACGAGATTCTCTGGGAGTACACTCTCACTCCTGCCACTCTTCGGGAGAGGAATGCGAGTGGCTGGCTGTATTATGAGAACAATCATCCAGCAGGATTTGCTCTTGGGCGTTGGCATGAGCTGCGACGCTGGTGGCATTTCGAGGAGCTCTGGGGACCCTGCGAGGGAAGTTCTGAACTCCCAAGCCGCATAGGAAAGCAAGATCGGTGGAGGGCTCAGCAGTTCCATAGGCTCTTGCGCCAGTTGAGGCCTCGGAGTCTCATTAGAGCTGCTGTAGACAACCCCTTTGGCAACATTATCGCTCGAGAAGTTGGAGCCCAGTGGTGTGGAGGCTATCTGTTGGCTACTCGAAGATTAAGCCGGAAATTGACGGTCAGAGTACCCGCGGGCTTCAAGCTTCGCAGATTCCGAAAGGGCGATGAGAAGGATATGTCAAGAATTCACCATGCGGCATTCCATATCCCACATCCACCCAGAGAATATCTCGACTGGGCCACGAAGCCCAACTGTAGGACAACGATTGCGGTTTTGCAAGAAGTGGCTGTAGGATTCTTGACAGCAGAAAAACGGCATGACGGCAGTTATGGGGACTTCAACATAGCAGTTGAGCCAAAGTTCCACAGAAGAGGACTAGGATCCGCGCTCATGGAAACGGGATTGAACGACCTGATCGAAATGGGATGCGAGACTGCTGTGGCTGACTATTGGCTCCAGAATGCCAAGGTTCAGGCGTTGAACAGGAAATATGGCTTCAGGATTGTTCGTGCCTACAACCACTACGAAACTCGGGCGACGAGACAGCCATCCGACATCCGCGACTGTTAGCCTGGATAGTTGACTTCTTCACGGAACGCCTCGATCCTCTCGTAAGGGGATCACTATCGTAACGATAGACCGAGCCGGTCTCTCGGACCGCCGAGAGGTTGAGAAGCTTATCGCTGAATATCACGCTTCTGAGAGCCTGGCCCCGATCGGAGAGAGAATCTCGTGGGCCGTCGACCAGCAATTGTCTGGTGAATCGCCTGGCCTGCTTTTGGTTGCTAGAGAGAAGGAAATGATGGTCGGCTTGGCTCTGGCGGTTTACACTCCTTCCGCAGAGCTTGGACGCGTCATTACCGTAAACGACTTTTTCGTAAGACCCGCCTATCGACGAAAGGGAGTAGGAAGAGCGTTTGGCGAAACGTTTGATTGAAGAATGTAGAAGTTTGAACGTAGACGAGATTGGGCTCGAAGTTCTCTCCGCCAACAAGACAGCAGCTCCTTCTGGAAATCAGTCGGCTTCAGTCCATCGGATCGCTTCCTCTTCGGGCTGAAACTACAATAGGTGTAACGCCGTCGAGAGAAATCACCGCAAAACTACTGGATATACCGCTTCTCCAACAAGGTTCTGAGTAAGCTAAATTGATCATGCCCAACTTAGTTCTCTAAGCACCCGTTTTCATGCGGAGAGGATCGGTTCTCCTCCCCCCAACCGGGAATGCTACGCTATCTATGGATAGATTCCTACTTCTCAAGCATCCAACCGTCTTTTATAGCGTCCCCTTTTCACCGTTTGCTATGAAAACCGTACTGAAATTTTCAATGCTCGTCGCCGTCGTTGCAATCTCAGGTATACCACTGACCTCTTCTGCACATGCCTATGGTGGAAGGAACCAGCAATGGCAGGTAACTGTATCTGCGAACTGTAATGTCCCATCTTTCCCGGCTTGCGGAGGTTTTATTTCCGGATTCTGGGGATGGTGCGAATTTGGCGGAACCAATCCCACTGCTCAGAGCGGAGATAGTGGAGACTGCCAAGTTACGGTCTACGGCCGTCAAGGAACTGGAATGCCTCAGAACCCAGCTCACAACGCGGTCGACGTCACTGGCTGGCATATCGGCGTTGTTGAAGGTATGGCGCCGTACGCCCAGTTCATTATTGACTCTGCCACGGTCAAGTGCACTGGACCTGGAGCAAGCGGACCAAGCTGCTTCGGCAGTATGCCCTTCCCCCAGCCCACAGGCATACCCGGATCTCCAGGCCACTATGACACACTTGCAATCCTAGGCGTCCTGGCAGTCCCCGGCGTCCACTTCAACGCTCAAGTGAACCTGCTACCATAACAAAACGGCGGCTCGACCGCCAAACTCTCTTTTTTCAAACCAAACTGTCTCAGATACGACTCTTCTCCACAGGATACTCGCAAATATCGGGACTAGTCGGATAGCTTAAGTTAGCATGGGGCTGGATATCACCAGCATGCCTGGTGAATCCGAGCAGACATGACCGGCTCGGCTCCGACGCGCAGTCAGAGGCTGACAGACAGTCTTCTATGGGGATTAGTAGTAGCGTATGCTATCGGGAGCCGCATAATCCCGGGCTTCATCACGCCCCTACTGTTTCCCTTCGCATTGGTCCACGGGGGGAGGCGGTATGGATGGAAGACTATTGG
>VBBR01000152.1 GCA_005881615.1 Candidatus Bathyarchaeota archaeon | reverse complement strand
TGCCCCTTCGGGCTGGACGACTCCGAATCCTGCAGATTTCAACGAGTCCACTAGCATCTCTCTACCTTTGCGATAGTTTTCTCGTAGATGCTCATAGTATGATCCTGGAAGTTGAAGAGCGGCTGTGCACGCTTCTTGCAGAGGTGTCGGGGCGCAAACGGTAAGGAAGTCGTGAACTTTTCTTATCGCAGAGGTCAGGGGCTTGGATGCTACGACGTATCCTACACGCCAGCCTGTCACACTGTAGGTTTTGGAGAACCCTGAGATGGTGATTGTTCGATCCTCCATTCCGGGGAGGCTCCCAATGCTTACGTGCTCGTGTCCATCGTATAGTATGTGCTCGTAGATCTCGTCGGTTATCGCGTACGAATCATAATCCTGGCAAAGGTCTCGGACCAGACCCAACTCTTGACGTGACAGAACCTTTCCGGTAGGATTATGGGGAGTGTTGATGATGACCGCCTTGGTCTTCCGATTGAACACCTGTTTGAGAGATTCTTCTTCGATCTTGAAGTCCGGCTCCTTCATTCTGACGTATCGGCATTTTGCGCCCGAGAGAATCGCATCCGGACCATAATTCTCGTAGAAAGGCTCGAAAATCACGACCTCCTCTCCTCGATCTAAGAGTGCAAGCTGGGAAGCGATCATACCCTCAGTTGTTCCGCATGTGACCGTGACCTCGTCCACACCGCAGTCAATGTGGTTGTAAGATTTCATTTTGTGCGCGATCGCTTTCCTCAAACCAATTGTCCCGTAGGTAGTGGAGTACTGGTTGTATCCCTTGGAGATGGCAGTTGCAGCTGCTCGTTTGATGCTGACCGGCGGATCAAAGTCAGGAAAACCTTGAGCAAGATTTACCGCCCCGTAAGCCTGGCAGAGCCGAGTCATCTCTCGAATGACGGATTCGGTAAACCCTGAGGCTCGACTAGAAGGCCCCTTTCTCATGACGCGGTCTTACCCCTCGAGGCTAGTAAGGATTCCCTTCGCCAACGCCCTCTGGGCGGAGTCTAAATAAGCCATCAACCAGAAGATGCCCACGCCGATGGTCTACTGCTCCGTCTTCCTGTACAGAGTCCCGAAGAGGAAAGCGGAGGCTTTCATTCAGGCCTTGAAGCCAATAATGAAATTGTTCCTAGACTCAGGAGCACTCTCGGAAGAACTTCTCCAACCCAAAGAAATGGAGGGAAGGTTCGGCTCAATGAGCCTTCCACCGGCAATTGGCATGTCCCAGGATGAGGACCTCTGGGTTGAGATAGCCCGTTTCAAAGATGCCTCACACATGATAGATGTTCACTCTGCGGTGTCGAAGAATCCTCATCTGGAAAAGCTCCATTCTAGGTTCGACTTGCTTATTACCGGAAAACAGGTCTACCACGCAGAGTTTGAGTCGGTCCAACAGAAATAGTGGGACCAACTATCTGTGATTGAACAGAAGAAACGTCCGCTGTACTCTGCCTATTTTTCTTCATGGCAGCGATGCAGATGCAAGATGACACCTCAAGATCATGCCCACGCAGAGTTAGACACTGCGAGAATGTAATATCTTGGAAGAGCATTGCACCCGGAGCAGGTCTTGTATCTAGAAGCCGATGTTTGCATCGTTGGTGGAGGAGTGATGGGGGTCGCGACTGCGTATGCCATGAGTCGGATGGCCGAGAAGAAGATCATCTTGCTTGACCGGTACGGCGTCGGCAATGAATATTGCAGCTCCAACGATGTCAACCGGGTCTTTCGCTACGCGTATGGAAATGATCTGCATTACACCAAGATGGCTATCGAGAGTCTAGGACTTTGGAGAGAGATGGAGAAAGAGTCACGCCAGGAATTGTTGATCCCTACGGGCCTTTTGATGCTCGAAGGGGAAGACAAACATGCTAACGAGTTCAATGAATCCAGCTTCAACACGCTGACCAAACTGGGGCTTGGCGCGAAGCTGTACGAGGAACCAGAATTAAAGAAGCATTTCCCTCAGTTCCGAACACGCAGAGGATTCTTCGATCCGCACGGAGGAATTGTCTTAGCATCGAAGAGCCTGGAGACTATGGCGTCCCAAGCCCGGGCAAAAGGAGCGAGGATTCTTGAAAAACGTGTGACTTCGTTTCGGGACAGATCGGGCCTCGAAATAGAGACATCGGAAGGACAGACAATCCGAGCTCAGAAACTCGTCGTGTCAGTCGGCACTTGGTCTAACGGCTTCCGGAAAAACGGGCTCACGGGCATTACTCCGACAAGGCAACAAGTCGTCTATCTAAGACCTTCTGGGGACATCGAGAAGTTCAGGCCGACTTCTTGCCCGGTCTTCTTTACAGATCACCACTACGGCCTTCCGGCGGCAGGCATCGATGGAGTCAAGATTTCTAACAAGGAATTGATCGATCCCGTCGACCCTGAAACCGCTAGTAGACTGGTTGACCGGGAGCAAATTGAGCAATGTAAGGCGGCGTGCAGGAAGTTCATCCCCGACCTAGCAGACGGAGCGGTTGTAAAAAGCAAGGTGTGTCTCTATGATATGACAACGAATTCTGATTTCGTCGTAGATCGAGACCCTGAAGATAGCGACATTGTTTACGGTTACGGTTTCTCGGGACACGGGTTCAAGTTTGCTCCTCTCGTTGGCAAATTGTTGGCGGAGCTGGTCCTTGATCGAGAACCTAGCTTCGATCTTACTCGGTTTTCCTCCAGAAGCTCTCACAGGAAGCCGCAGCTCACAAGAGGCCACCTAGGCAAGGGCGAGTAGCCCAGCCAACACCAGGGCTCCCAAAACCGCTTCAAGATGCATTACCTTGGCCTTGCGCCGGTCCAGCTTCTTCCACTCGTCAGACCCTACCGTCATTTTGGTTGTTGACTTGCCAAAAGCCATCCCGCTAGGTTCGTGTAGATCGTATGTGCCTCTGGAGGCGTGGAGAACACAGAACGACATTGTTCCCTCTAGAATAGCCAGCAAGCCGACATAGAACGGGATGAACAGGAAGAGCCTGAAAACGAGGGAAACCGACCCTACAGTAAGAAGGCCAAAGCCGACGAATACAGCTACTATTCCTAGCCCTGTGGCCAGTCGTATGGCCCGTCCTCGGGCTCCGATATTGCACTTGCCAGGGGCATATTCCGGGGGCATTTCTATCGACTTTTTGAAAAGAGTAACAAGCTTCATTTGTGGCCCCCGTCACCTATATGGGTACAGTTGGCGGGCACTTCCACGGTCTTACCGGAAAAGGATAACCAGCTTAGCCCAGACCGGTCTACGCAGACCACTTATCCCGCGGGGGGGTCTGTGATGAGCCGGAGGAAGACCAGACCCAGGGACGAGGTCGGACACTATGTCTGCCCTAACTGTGGCAGCCCCAGCTTGGTCCGAGATGCTGAGACTGGCGAGGTCATATGCACCAACTGCGGCTTCGTTCTGTCAGATCCTACCGAACAGTACGCGGCACCGGTTCCTAGGCGAACAGAGGAGGGACTCCTTGAAAGCCAGTCAGGACCTCCGGGAAGATTCTCCGCTTTTGACAAGAACCTCTCCACAATCATTTCCAGGGCGCAGGCCTCCAACCGTTCGCTTAGCGCCGACGAACGACTCCAGCTCTGGCGACTTCGAAGGACACAACTCCGCGCGTCCGCCGGATCATCAACCGCTAGAAATCTATCCAGAGCAATGAGCCAACTCCGAGGACTCGCCGGACGACTGAACCTGCCAGAAGTTGTCACTGAACGTGCAGCATTGATGTACCGAAGAGCGCTCAACAAGGGACTCGTCAGAGGCCGACCGATAAACGGAATGGTTGCAGCCTCAACCTATGCAGCGTGTCGATTGACCGATGTGCCTCGCTCTTTGAGTGAGATCGCAAAAGCCTCAGGAATGAGCAGAAAGCTTCTCGCCCACTACTACCGAGCCCTGGTCCGATCTCTCGACGTTACCATGGCAATCGAAGACCCATTGAAACGAGTCTCGAAAATAGCATCTCGAGCAGGAGCAGACTCTCCTACAGAGATGTTAGCAGGGAAGATCCTACGAGAAGCTATCAGACTGAGGGTTAACGTCGGAAAGGACCCGGACGGTTTGGCAGCAGCGGCACTCGACCTAGCAGCTAGGATACGAGGCTCGATGGTTATGCAGAGGGACCTCGCAAAGGCAGCGGGTGTTTCCGAGGTTACGATACGAAGCAGGATGAGAGATCTGAAAGCAGCGGCAAAGTCTCTTGGTCTCCCGGATGTTGCGTAGCAGTCACTAGACAGGTTGTTCCCGAGTAACACGATTCTAAACCCAGCTTGACCCCCGCCTAGGCTTCTGCAAAAGGAGGGTGTTGAGCCAGCGCAGATGCTGGCGTAGGTCAAGCCTAGAGGGCTGGAAAAAACGGAACCTTACGTAGCCGCGACCCTAAACATCGGAACAATCATAGTAGACGCTCTGATGGTTCTGTTTCTCATAAGAGAGCCACTCTCCTACTTCCGACCTTACAAGGCCTACTTCGTAACCATCTACGCTTTCTTCAATGCATTTCCAATCTCACAGCTAGTCCTGATCTTTTACCCTGAGGCATACCTAATCAGACTCACCACTCAAGCATTCTCCGCCTCTGCCGCCATCATAGCGACGTTATGGGGACTATTGGTTACCAAGCTGTACTTTTACCCTGAGAAATTCTCGTTGCGCTCCGCGCTTTCCAATCCCCTGAAGCCAATACACTCTGCCTTCCTCCTCTACCTAGTTCCGATGGTAACTCTCATCATAATGACCATTGCAGATCCGACGTCCATAGATCCGAGCCCTAGCCGACAAGCGTTCTATGTCCTTGACAATACGTACTCTGAAACGGTTGGTCTGAGCCCTCTCTTGCTTACCGTCGCCGCAACTTTGATTTCGGCATTCACTCTTTACTCGTTCGTAGTTCTATCTCGACTTAGATCACAACTCAAGGACCGCGAGGTCAGAGGCGCCCTGAGAGTTATCGCAAGATGTTTCGCAACGATCGCAACAATGCTACTATTTGGATATGCCTTGTCAAGTTTTGGATACAGCTTACTAGGGCTAGTGAATCTTGTTGGCGTGATTCTTCTTGTCGTTGCAGTGACTGCCTTCAAGAGACCGACTTTTCTGAAAGCATTTCTCGGACTAGTCCCCTCTCTGGGTCCCAATCCGGCCTTGATGCGAGGCGACCAAATAATTCTAATCTATGGAAACGATGAGGCGAAAATTACCCCAATAGCCAGATTTGTCAACGAAGGAGTCAACCAACAAAACCGGGTTTTGTATTTCCACTCTAATGACGAGACGACTGCCCGAGAAGAACTCTCACGAAACGGAGTGGATGTAAAGCATAACCTGACCAAGGGAGACCTTCGACTACCATCTCTTGACAGTCTCTACCAAGGCGAAAACCTTCTCGACGAGGAAGCAGCAATCGGACAATGCCAGGAACTAGCCAATGAGACGAGAGCCCTGGGCAAGAACGGGCTAAGGATAGTGATAGACTACGGCGATAGTACCAAGCGTCCGTATCAGAAATTCGTCAACCATATCGCCGATCCCAGATGGGCCACTCCTGACCACTATGTGCAAGTAATGATGACTTTTGCGAACCGCGCCTTCGAGAACGAGAAAGCAACCCTTGACCTTCTGAAATCAAAGGTCCCTGTCATCGACCTAACCGAGTCGACCAACGTATTCTCTCGCACAGTTGGACTGTCTCACGATGAAATCGCCGGACAGAAAATTCTACTGGAATATGACCCTCTCTCAGGCTATGAAAAGATACTTAGAACCTTGGCCACAGAAGCTGCTTCCAATTTCGAGAGAGTAATTCTATTCACGAGAAAAGACAGCCCAATTCATTCGGCCATGGAAGCTGAGATAGGGTTGAAGATGTTCGTCCTAACATCAAGAGTGTCTTATCCAAAAGTCGAGAGCGAGAACGTTGTCCTCATACCCGCATTCGACAGCTCGCTAATTCTCGACTCGATGAACAAAACAATCGAAGCCTATACCGCAACCCCCTTCACCATAATCTTCGACAATATTTCTCACCAAATCTTCACCCTCGGAACGGAAAGGGCGCACTCATTCGTTCGCCAAGGACTTGAACTAATGGTCTCAGACAGGATCACAGGGGTCTTTCTTCTAAACTACCCAGCACACGACCCGAAAACGGTGTCAATGTTTGAGAACCTCTTCGATCTAGAACTAGTATCCAGGCCGGGAGCCCGCATACCCGAAGTCAGAAGGAAGCTGAGTCTTACGGCAACTTGACAGGCTCGTTCCGCTTGTTTTTGCAAGCTGTGGAACCAGTGAGTTCAGATGAAATGACAGCAGTTTTTCTGTTGAATTCCATGGCACACGACGCGAAGAAGATTTCGAGCTTTGAAGACTCCTTGATGTCGAACTAATCTGTAGGAGTTGCTCTGAGGAGACTTGATTCGATGCTCTCAGTAGCTAGACTTGCGCGCTGCATTCCTCGCTTCGAAAAGTATGGTATAGTACGCCTTCATTATTTCCTTGCCTTTCAGCACACCATACCGATTATGTTTGTCATGCAATGAAATAGCGGTGAGATAGAGCCCCGCGAGCTCTCGGTAGACGCTCTCAGTTCCCGTCAGCCTCATCATAAGAACCCGGTGTAGCTCGATGAGGTGTTTGACATACGCATCGTCTTTGATGGCGTGGTATCTGTACGCGTTGGTGGTCTCTATTCCGAAGGAGGCTGGCAAGTTGAGCAATCTGCACATCTTGGAAAATTCGTTGCGTATGAATTCCCATTTCTCGTCGTGGACCCTAGTGTAAGGATCCGCATTATCATCCTTCAACTTACTTTCCGCGAACAAGGCGGTGATGAACGCCTCAGACGCCTTCAGCACACGCTCGCTGTCGAACTCAGGAAAAATTGCATGAAACACCTGTGACCAATGAAGGACCGCGCGGTCAAACTCCATTTGATCCTGAGCAATGAAGCCGTCCACAGTATTCTGTGCGGCGATCTCTGCCAATTCTGTAATTTTCTCCTCGGAAAGAAACCGATCCAAAACTGGAAGGGTCGTCTCGATGAGAGCACGCTCGTTCTTTGGCGGCCTTATTTCCTCCACAAAGACCATTGCTGTTTGCTCGCCCAACTTTGCTTCTGTTTAGTTTCAGCTATGTCTCTGGGATATAATCGTCACCTACTTTTCATGTGGAAAAAACTCCACGAGCGTTTATATCAGCGGAGTCTACCTTTTGGTAGAAATTTCCAGCATATCAGAGAAACTGTCCTATTACCAAAGACCAGGGAATGGGGAAAGGAATTGATCAGGCGAAGTGGTCTTTGCTAGCCCAGAAAAGGAAGTTCTTCCTCAGCCCGAGGAAGAGAAATGACGCACCCACCGTCTCCAACACACCCCCAATCGGCAGCAACCCCACTGGGGCTACAGATTCGATAAGAAACGCAACAACCCCCACACTGGAGAATATTGCACTGAGAGAAATGTAGACCCATGCTCTAGCAGCAATATTTCGCTTGAAGAGAAGCAGAGTTCTGAGACTGTAATATATGAGACCCGTCGTCACCGCGACGCCAATGATTGAGACGACCAGAATTGTAGGGTCCAAAGATCCAGCTTCGATTGTAGGTGGCCACTTTTACTTAGAGGCCTTGTAACCCCTCCAACTTCGCCTGTGGGTCTTGAACTCAAAGCCCACGCCGCAAGGGTCAAACTGTTAAACTGGAACTGAAGAGAAGAGGAGCACTAACATCATTTCCGGGAAAACCATTGACGGCTTCCGCTGATTTCACTTTCCTATTCGATCTAGGACTTGCAGTCTTCGCTGCTCTAGGCTTCAGCTATCTCTTCTCAAGAATCAAGCAGCCTGTTGTCGTCGGCCAACTGGTCGCAGGGATAATCATCGGACCATTCGGGCTCGGGCTAATCCAAAACCTCAACACGATTGACCTACTCGCTTCACTTGGAATCATACTGCTCCTGTTCACGGTCGGACTCGAGCTAGATCCGTTGGAGATCAAAAAGATTGGACCAGACAGTTTCATACTTGCAATCGTCGAACTGACAGTCACGTTCTTACTAGTGACACTCGTTGGGCTATCAGTAGGCCTCACACAAATCGAAGCAATCTTTGCTGCAGCGGTAGTCGCTACAACCAGCACCGCGATAATGAGCAAGATTTTGCTCGAAACCAAGAGTCTAGGAGCGAAAGAGTCTCACACGGTAGTGACGGCATCGGTAATCGAGGATTTTGCGACAGTATTCATGCTTCTACTGCTCCCGGGTCTTGCTGCGGCTAGCAACCAGGTCCCCCCGCTTGACCTTGCCTTTCTGGTAATGAAGGGAGCGTTTCTTGTTGGGGTCATTTTCGTGTTCGGTTGGAGAATCGCTCCATACCTCATTGATAGGATGAGTCGGGGAGATCAAGAATACAAGGAAACTGCCTTTCTGCTCGCATTGTCCTTTGGGTTCGCGTTCGCGATTTTCTCGTCTTACCTAGGGTTCTCGCCTGCGGTCGGTGCCTTCCTGATGGGCTTGATGATCAGAGGCCGCCAAGCACAGTTCGTCAAAGAAAAGGTAAGTCCCATCAAAGACTTGTTCGTAGTTCTCTTCTTTGTCTCTATGGGGACACTCATCAACATCGGAGCGCTCCTAACAGTCACACTACCAATCATCGCAGTCCTTAGCGTGGCCATCTTCGGAAAATTCCTCGGATGCTGGGCCGGGGCAAGACTATCGGGAGCAAAACAAGAAGCAACTATGGTCGGCCTCTCGATGCTTCCCAGGGGAGAGTTCTCTTTCATCGTCGCCCAAGAAGGCACTGGTCTAGGCGTGGCGGCACAGATCCTCTACCCCGTGGCAGGGCTCGCGACCTTGATCAGCTCTATTCTATCCTCTATCGGCTTACGCGTCTTCAAACCCAAAACGACCTCCGGGTCGCCGAAAGTCAAGATTTCTCAACGCCTACGCCAACTGGTACGACCGAAAAAACCAGAGTCAAGATAAGTTGAAAATCCCACCAGGTATTGGACTACTACTCGTCGGATCAGGACTCTACTGGGTCCTAGCAGGACCACTCATAGGCTGGTTCAGTGTACTGAATCCCACACAAGTACATCTATCACAAACGGGAATCACCCTCGTCCTCGTCACAGGTATCGCCTGTTTGGTCATAGGATTCTGGATAATTCCAGTAGATTTAGAGGAACTTGCCAAACTGTTCTTCAGAAATGACGGATGGATCTTCACCATCCCAATCGCTCTCGTCGTCGCCGACATCTACCTCACACTGATTGGGTTGTCCCAAGGAAGTTGGGAACTGAACCAGTTCGTCTCCTCTGTTGTTCAGATTGGGTCTTGGGCAGTCGTTCCTTTCGTTGTATCATATATGGCCCTCTCAGAAGGATTGGCGCTGGCGATGCTTAGCGTTGGAAAATGGTTGTTCGGTGTAGCGCGCACTTCAAGATATGTGCCCTTCGCATTGGTATGCGGAGCAGCTTCTTTTGGACCGGTCAGCAATGCAGAACTGTTGGCGTTTCCTAGAGCAGACTCGGGTAGCTATTCTATCGGGATAACCATCGGAATGATTACACTGTCCGCGGGGATCTATTTCCATTTCAGAAGGACGAGGATACGAGATTGACTACGTGCTTGTCTTAGGTCTGCGCCGTAAGACGTAGACTATCCCGGCGACTACCGCGATAGCGGCGGCAATCCCTCCGATAAATATGGGACTCGTTAGGATTCCCGCGCCTGACGAGGGAGAAGTCACGGTTAGAGGAATGGTCTCGGTGTGCGACAATGAGCCCATCGTCGCATTCAGGGTTATCGTGTAACTGCCAGGAGATATTGGCGTGGAGTAGGTCCCCGAAGAGGAGGCTGTCACTGTAAGCGTTGCGGAGATAGAGCCACTTGAGGATACTTGGAGACTGGTGGGGCTAACGGTCACAGTCGGCCCTCCGTTAGAATGAGAGGCCGACAGAGCGACGGAGCCTGAGAACCCGTTCACGCTGGACAGTGTAATCGCAAGCATGGCGCTTGACCCTTGACTGAGACTTACAGTCGAGGGACTAGTTTTGATACTAAAGTCTGGACCATTAACGGCAACCAATGTGGAAGGAGCAGTCGGTCCGCTGGTCGCGGTTACGGTTACATTGAACATGCCGAGAGCAGATGAAACGGTGAGCATGGAAGTTGCTGATGTTGCTGTTGCGGACAGCATCACGCTTGCGGAGCTTAGCATTGCGGTGGCCCTACTGTATGGGACGGTCGCGGAAAGGCTTACGGTCCCTGAAAATCCGTAAGATCCAGCGACAGTGATTGTGGATGTGCCCGAAGACCCTGAGTTGATTGTCAAAGTTGCTGGACTGGCCGAAACGGTGAAGCTTGGAGCAGGTACGTTAACCGCGACGTTAGTTGATTGAGAGATAAATGAGTCACTTGCCGTCACGGTGATACTGTACGGGCCCGGAGATGTTCCAGGTGGCACATAAATTGTGAGTTTTGAAGTACTCGTCATACCGGATGCGATAGGGACAGGATTGACACCGAAGAACGGAGGAGGCCAAGACGTGGGGGGCGTGGCTGAAAGCGTTACTGAACCAGCATAGTTGTTGAGACTCGTTATCGAGACTGTTGAGTTTGCATTACTTCCCTGAGGGATCGTGAGAGAGGATGGGCTGGATGAAACTCCAAAGTCCGAAACTATGAAAGTTCCAACCATCGTAGTGAGGTGTATGGAGCAATAGTACGTGAACGTCCCTGGGCCAAAATCGACAACGAACGGGTAAGTCGTTGAGGGAGGAAATTGAGCAGAACACTTGTCTATTGAACAGGTAGGGTTGGGAATGACCCCATCTTTGTCGACATCGACGATAAAAGTGTGAAGCGCGCCCTCTCCACTTTCCAAACTCATGGAAACACTATCTCCCTTGGTCACCGTTATCGTAGGGCCCGGGTTAGTTCCGTTCCAACCAGTATAAGATGCGCCCGTCAGTTTTATCGAGCGAGATACCGCGTGAACCTTCGGAATGGATGATAGGCTCAAGATACTCCATGATGGGAACATTGATCCAATCAGAAAGAAAGCGAACATGCCGATGAGTAGGGTCCTCCGGCGCAACATGTCGAACCTACTACAAGAGTAGCACAATATTAACTGTTCCGGATCTGATGAGGAAGTGACCCCCAAGTATGCTAAGAACAACAATAAGCATCGCGTCACCCTATAAGTCTCGTCTCAAGAGACCTTCATCCAACAAATCGACCATCGTCGCTCCAGAAGTCAGCGCAAAGGAGTCCCGCTTTCTGGTCCAAGAGCACCATGCCCGCCGATTGCACTGGGATTTCCGGCTTGAATTGGATGGCGTTCTAAAGAGCTGGGCTGTCCCTAAGGGACCACCAACGGAACCGGGAATCAAGCGGCTAGCTGTCCAAGTGGAGGATCATCCTCTCAGCTACTACGGTTTTGAGGGGACTATTCCCGAAGGAGGATATGGTGCAGGTGAGGTGAAAGTCTGGGACAAAGGATTCTACATCTTAGAGGTCAGGGAACCCAGAAAGTACCACGTTCTCCTGAAGGGACGAAAGCTGAAGGGAGACTATCGATTGATCAATTTCAAGGACAGGAATTGGTTGATTTACAAAGTAGCTTAACGCCCACTACTAAGCCGGTTTCTCTTTCCGTCTGCATTCTTCCAGCATCTCTACTGCGCTCCGCAGGTGAGGTATGACTATGGATCCGCCCACTATCAAGCCGACGTTGAAAGCCTCGAAGAATTCCGCATCAGAAACCTTCTGCTCAATACATTGGATGATATGGTAGGTAACACAGTCATCGCATCGGAGGACGAGCGACGCGACTAACCCCATCAGCTCTTTCGTCTTCCTGGGAAGAGCGCCATCATTGTAAGCCTGGGTGTCGAGGTTAAAGAAACGCTTGATCTGAAGGTTTCCCCTTTCTAGAATTTTCTCGTTCATCTTCTCTCGGTATGCTTTGAATTCCTTGAGCGAATGGCCATGACTCAAGATCTCATCTATCCCCTACTCTCGAGCCGGTAGTATTAGAACAAGTGAAGTTTGAAGAGAATCAGGGGAGACTGAAGAAACCCGGGTTGTACTGAAGCAGGTATACTGCGGTGGCAAGGATTCCTATGATGATTATCAGATAGCCTATCGCTTCCAACGCCCTTCTTACGGGTGCTAAGCCGATCTCGGTAAGAGTTGACTGGAACCGGAATATTCCATGATACAAGGACCCCGCGACGGTCACGAATAAGAAAAGCGTCCCGATGTGATGGTGGTTTAGGATAGCGCTGGTGGGATCTCCATTCGCGACGGGCCAGAGACCTAACGGATAGGCAATTCCGACTAAGTAGATCAATACCGGAAGTAGGAATGCTGCGATGAAGCCGCCCATGGAGAACACTCCCCAGAGAATTGCGTGCAAACGGGCAACTTTTGGCATCGGGCGCTACCTCAAGATGAGTATCTGAATTACCGCGTAGGAGATTATCAGCAGTAGGCAAATGTTGAGGAGTAACGCTTGCCAAGGTTTGCTCGTCGTTTTTCCCAACTTGATCGGCTGGACTTTGCCAATCAAATAGAACCAGGTGGAGGCATGGTAGAGTGTGAACACTAAAGCTATGACGTTGAAAGCGATGATGCCTGGATTTCTCATCAAGGTGAGGGCGCTGTCTTTTGCTCCCGATGCAAACAGGGATAGTTCGTAGATGTAGATGAGACTGAAGACCGCAACGAAGAAGCTCGTCCATTCCCGTATCATATATTGAGTGAAGTGGCTGTTGGAGAGCCACCACCCTGGACCAAGCTTACGCCTGTACTCTGGAAACGGTTTGTCTTTGGACAGTGCTATTTTCCGCCTCCTCGTGGCATTACAAGTGATTTCAGAGCGTTTGTAGCTCCGAGGATCTTTGTCTTCTGAATCGCAAGCATGGGATCAACGCCCTTCGGGCACACAACGCTGCATTCTCCCACTAGGGTGCATTCCCAGACCCCTTCGATTTCATGCACAATTGGAAACCGTGCATCCTTGCCTTGGTCTCTGGAATCCTCTATGTATCTGTAAGCCAGAGCGGTAGCGGCGGGGCCCAAGAATCTCTCGTTGAGCCCGTAGACAGGGCAGGCGGAGTAGCAGAGCATGCAGTTGATGCATGAGGAGAACTGCTGGTAACGTTCCAGTTCCTCTGCGCTTTGACGGTACTCACCCTCTTCTGGCGGAGACTCTTTCTCGCGTATTATCCAGGGTTTGATCTCGACCAGTTTATGCATGAAGTCGTCCATGTTGACGACGAGGTCTTTGATGACTGGAAAGTGGGGTAGAGGCTCTACTTTGATCGTGCGACCTTTGAACTCGTGAAGAAAGCTAGCACAGGTGAGTTTCGGGACCCCGTCAACGTTCGCACCGCAGCTTCCGCAGACCCCCATTCTGCACGACCAGCGATAGGTCAGCGTCCCATCTAGGTTTGCCTTGATGTAGTTGAGCG
>VBBR01000151.1 GCA_005881615.1 Candidatus Bathyarchaeota archaeon | reverse complement strand
AAGGATTGACGTTACTGGAGCTCCTCACTATGGAATCCAAACGCCGCACATTCATCCCTATTATTGGGTTCAAGAGCCCCGTGCTCCTGGAGGGTGGCAATACTTCCAGCGTGAAGTGCGATATCCCAGCAGCATGGAGAACACTCTGATCGAATTTCTAATGTCTTGGGGGGGCTAACGGCCTGTTTCAGTTTTTCCAGGATTTTTCTTGTGGGCCCAAAACACATACTAAGATGAGGTCCCGATGAATAGATCTGGTTCCGTTTCTATGGGATCTGAGCAATACACGCTCAAGAAGTGGGTGTGGACAGACGTCGACTTCGACGAAATGATGTGGCATGATGTGCACGTTCATGGAATGGCGTTGGTGAACGACCTCCCTCATCAACTTGAACTCCTCTTTGACTTGGACTACATACTCAAGTGGGTGGAGCCCCACAATCCAGAGAAAGAGTTCAGCTTTTGGCTTGTACCAGCCACATTGGTGTTTAGCGATGTGTTCAACCTCAGCATTAACGTGGAAGCTGAGCAACCGGTGTATGAAATCGACAAGATCACGAGAGAAGAGCGAGTTAATTCATCGGGGTGGCGAACTTGGCTCTGGACCGTACGACTACAACAAGGAAAAATTAGTTTCTGGTCCACCGGATACAGACAATATCTGCGAAGAAAGCCCGTTCTTCATTGTAGACAGTACTTTGGCTATCAAGAACGTGGAGGGGTCTCCTTCTCTCAAGAAACCTTTGCCGGCTAGACAACGAACCTGTGGCTTCTGTTCTTCCCAGACTACCAGACAATGACACCAAATGAGAAATTGGCAACTCGAGCTCCAATTGGTGACGATTCCAAAGTCGGAGCGAGGGTTCAGGTAACCATTGAAGAGGATGGAACCTAATCCACCTAAACTCCCGTTAGGTACTATTATTAGAAAATTGGTGGGAACTAATAGAACGAGTTACCATCTCGTGGTCTTAGATCATCCTGTTATCTGCATCCGAGCCAAGACTAGGGAAGAGTGGACCCTCCGAACGTTAGTAGTTGCACCGACGTTTCAAGGCGCAATGCTCGAAAAAATCTATTCCCCAGGCAAGAGTTACATTCACGTTGGAATCGGGAATATTCTGACTCCATTCGAGGAAGACCATCCCCTTCTAGATTTTTCGAAAGTGGCCTACTTTGCCACGGGATCTGTGGGGAAACCTTGGAGAGGCCCAGAATTCAGATGACATTGTGACTGGCCACAATCATAACGACCAACAGCGAACTCTCAGGGATCCACGGGACTTGTCTCAACCGTCTATGGCTACGATAAGAATGGCAACCCTCTATCCAAGAATGTCACAAGCAGCCATTGGACTTACGCGTGGGATGTTCCTGGTGACCTGTTGAATGTCGCTAACAATAGCGGACCTCAGGGGCTACTACGCCTACGATGGTCTTCGACGAAAGGTCGAAGCAAAAGAAGGCACTTCGACCATCTTCTACGGCTATCTCGGAAGTGAGACCTTAGCAGAGGGATCTATTAACCCGTACACCGACTACATCTATGCCAACAGTCTACGAATTGCCTGAGTCAAGGGAGCCTACCCCGGAGGCAGCCCTGCGATAGTCTACTTCCATACCGATGCATTGAGTAGCACCCGGCTAGTTACAGATACCAATAGGAATGTTCTCTTCACCGACAACTACCAGCCCTACGGACAAGACAACCAGTCGACTGGCTCGGAGACATACAAGTTCACAGGCAAGCCCGACCGCCAAATGACTGGTTTGTACTCTTCGACCCTTTCGAAGGGGCTTGACATCATACTCGCACCATTCCTGAGGCTTTGAGCTTGCGATCAGACGCCTGGCGGGAGGGCTCCGCATCTGAGTCGTCCCGCCCACCCCCGGCTCCAAGGGAACCGAACTTGACATGCGGTTCCCCCCTACAGCTTGAGGGATCTCAAAAGACCGCTCCTTTCAATCTCTACAAAAAAGGGTAGGGGAGCTTTACTTTCCTTCGCCGATGACCCGGAGCGCCTCTACGGCGTCTTCATTCGCGCACGAGCCTTACAACAGTGCCGGTCCCGAACTTCAGAACGCTATCCGGCCTGACCTCAACACTATCGCTGACCCGCTGAAACCCCTTGCCATCATAGACAAAGGTGCCGTTTGAGCTCTTCAGGTCCTTCAAGAGTAGCTTATCCCCGTCAAAACTCAATGAGGCGTGGCTCCTCGACACCTCCTGGTCCGGAATCACAACGATGTTCTCCGGGCCTCTCCCGATAGAGATAACCGGATAATCATCAAAATTGATAGACACCCTCGTCTTGACCAGCGAAGATGCAGGTGTGGTTACGAAAACCAAGTAGTAGTTTAGCCTCGATAAGGACGGACTCGGCTGAGTTGTTTCATTGTCCTTGGGACCAGCCACAAGCCCTCTTACGATAGACAACGACTTCGCGTATTCGTTCTCTTCGACCTTCTCGGTTTGCCTAGCTTTCTTTTGGTTCTTGGGATTCTTGGCCTTCATCGTTTTCTTGCTCTTCTTTTCCTTCTCGTCTCTGCCTATGTCTCCCTTGAGTGCCGTAGATCTTTCTAAGGGTGAGTCTGAACCCAGAATGCTTGTTATGTCGATCCCCTCCTCCTTGATCTTGGCTCCTGGCCTTGGTTGTTGACAGTCATCACAGAAGTGCCGGAAATTCTCGTTCTCGGCTCCGCAGGATGGGCATTTCCAGTTCTGACCCTCCGATTCAACATTTGTCCCGATTTCTCTCTCACCGGATAAGGGCTTGGAACTACTTACTCCCAAGGATGAAACCGGTCAATAGATGTCTGACGCGGCTTAATCTCTCTCAGTACCAGGGATCTGACTCAACAGAGACATTCTGTCTCGATCTCGCAATCGACGGCCTTTGGATTGGATGTCGTGGGCAGGTGTCGATTGTGCGACCCCTGGCTCCAACGAGAGTCTAATCCGAAGCTCGGTTCCCTTCCTGAGGATAATTCCCCGGTGCTGAATTTCCGAGTCGGTATTTCGACCCCTACTGTATCTGGAGCCAGAAACATCCTCGTGCGGTGAGACAAGGCTAATTCCATCTGGCTCGAGCAGCTGAATATCGGAGTTGGTTCAAGCTCGAAACGAGAAGCTCCCATTTTGAGCGCAAAAGATGAACACACGAGCCAGAAATCGCTGGGAGTCGCCTAGTGGCAAGATGACTCTTATGGAAGTCTTATAAGTTTACCATGAAGCAATTCTTGCCAAGGGTGCATGTAGAGCTGGCTATATCGAAGGTGGACAAGACTGGTCGGGTGTACATTCCTGGTGACCTTAGGGAGGCCTTGGGGATTGGTCCCAATGAAGTCGTTGAGGTCAACGTGGAAGGCGAGAGGCTCATCCTGGAAAGAAAGAAGAGCAGCGTTTCGGCCAAGGGTAGGGGACTCTTCAAACTCAAGAGACATGTCCGGGATGTGGACATGGAAATTAGAAAGGGCTCGCTAAGAGCTACCGCAAGGGAACTTCGTGAAATACGTAGACGTTAACGTTTTCGTGTATTGGCTGGGAGATGACCCGGTCTTTGGTGACGATGCAACGGTCATATTGGAAAGGATTGAAAAAGGAGAACGCGCCGCGACATCATCCCTAACGCCTTGGCTGACGCACATAGCCCTCGTCAGCGGAGCCGCGCGGAATTATTCCGAAGAGAAACTGCTGGAGAAGTTCAGAGAGCTCCCGTTTCTGCGAATCGAACCGCTCACGTTCGGGGACTATGGGAGTGCTGTGGGGGCAATGCGTCGTTACAGGCTGGACCTTGAGGACAGTCTACATTTCACCGTAGCCGAACGACTTGGGATTAGGGAGATCTACACCAACGACCGAGATTTCGAGAAAACGCCTCTGAAACGTGAAGGGTTTGGACAACTTCGCAAATAGCAAGGCCGAGGGCAATTCATTCACTCCTAGATTCGCCCGCGGGATGGAGATTAGGGCTCCGTATCTGGGTCGTCTCGCCCACCCCCGTGTTCGAGCGGTGTGAACATAATGTTTAGTGCACAGGTCAACATAGATGTTTTCGTATGGTAACCAAGAATCTTGCTATTAGAGAGGAGGTTTACAAGAAACTGTCGGAGGCGAAGACGGAGGGCGAGAGCTTTAGTGACGTAATCCAAAAGCTACTTGAGAAACGTGGAGACTTGTTATCCTTGTGGGGAGCCTGGGGAGACGATGAGGAGGTCGCCCTTGTCGACGCCAGTGTCAAAGAGACGAGGAAGAAAAGCGTGATACGAACACGATAGTCCTAGACACTTCCGCGATAATCGACTTTCTCCGTAAGGGAGAGACAAACAAAAGGCTGCCAAGGAAGGTATCACCAGCATGAACCTGACTCGGTCACAAGAACACAGTCCAGCAGTGGGACACTCAACAACATGAAAAACCGAACTCGAACGTCTATTCGATTTCGATCTTCAAGCTGCACCGGTTATTCAGTCTACATGAAAGCATGAGAATGCTCCTTGATACAGCGCGTAGCCAGATGAAAAAGTCTGATATTGAGGGAGTTAAAGCGGGCAACTAAGTAGATGCGCTCTCCATTTTGCTGGCTTTGATTCCAACGAGATATCGAAGAACAGTTGCTCACTTGTT
>VBBR01000150.1 GCA_005881615.1 Candidatus Bathyarchaeota archaeon | reverse complement strand
CGGAAGGGCTCCCAGTTGAAGCGATGAAATGGAACCCGACGACGACGGTAATCCCTAGAGTCGATGAGAGCAAGTTAACCTATCCAACGATAAGTTAACAAAACCCGAAAAACCAGCTTCCAACTCTGATTGTCCTTGACGCGGATCAGGATCTCACGAATGCCGATGCTGTGACAGAGTCTTCAGGTTCGGTTGAGGACTTGGCAAAGGTGCTCGTGGTTTTGACTTCTTTCTTTTCCTCACGACCAGAAACACGGCTAAGACAAGGACCGCCGCTGCTACGCCAAGTCCAATGAACAAGATTGTCACGAAGCTGGAGAGGAGAGATCCGAGAGTCTGGGATACATTGACGGTGATGCTTGTGACAGCGGGAGCCGCGGTGTGCCACCCGGAGCTGTCGCTGTACTGCCAAGTGGCGGTACTTGTGACATTGTGGTTGCCGATGAAGGCCTCCGTCGGAATGAGTACCGGGGTATCCACCTCTTTGTTCATGCTGGCTGTCAGGTTGAATGGAAACCCTGAGGTAACTTGACGGGTTCCGTTAGACCAGAAGTCGGAAGCGAACGAAACTCCGGTGACGTGTATCGTCAATATGCCTGTGTTGGTGAAATTGCTGATTATCGAGACGACTCCGCCGGGAAATGGTATCCCACTATAGCCCAGATCGTACTTCATGGTGAACGATAGACCGTATGTGCGAACTGTAGGCATGGTGAGAATTGGAAGAACAACCAGCGCGACCATTATCCCAGTTCTGAGTATCAGGTTCCACTTAGGTGGTTGAAGTGTGTTCAATGTTTTTTCGAGTTCCTAAGGGGAAGTATCCTGTTGTCCAGGTTTTTGTCCTTCGCTTCTTTGTTCCCTAGAGAAGGCGTTTCGAAGTCTGCTTAGTAACCTGCTTCGAAGACTGTCTTTGTGTCCGAGAAGTCTCTTCTCCCAGTCAACTCTGATGATGAGGTATGCTGTGGAGAGAACGAGTGCTGCGGATACGATCGACGCGTAGACGTTCTCTCCAAGGAACTGGTCGACGATTTTCAATTGCCTGGCGACATAGAGGACTGATAGAATCCAGACGAATTTTCCGGTGTAGAGAGCCACGTAGGATTTCAGAGGGCTGTATCGAATAATTCCCATGGGAATGAACGCGGCGTCAACTAGTGGGGAAGCTGCGAAGAGGACTCCAACCAGGAAAGTGCTTCCGCCCAAGAGTTTTCGTAGAGAGTCAAACCTCTCCTGTTTGCGAATCGCTCGTCGAGCGCCGTATCCAAGAGCATAGCTGACAAGTTTTCCTGTGGCGGCTCCAAGGGCTGCAACAGCTGCGATCTGGATGATTCCAAGATAGCTTTCATCCAAAACGACCCCGATTATTACCACCAAGTAGGGCGTCGGAAAGAACGGGATGAGATTACCAGCGACACTGACAACAAAGACAAAGAGGAGCGTGGCAAGAAGACCTGAAGGGTGGGTGGACAAAAACCCCAAGACCCAACCAATCAGATCGACCATGATGCGAGATCAAATGTGTCCTACTAGGAGGGGGTTGAAAAGCTATCCGCCGAGACGAGTGTGGATGAACTCGCACGAGACAAAGTTCTTCTGAGCGGAATCGTCACATCGGCTAACAGTGGTTGGAAGGGACTGATAGGATGAGACCGAAGGATGTCTACTCGAAAAAGATCACCTCAGAAGAGGAACAGGGTGGCTATGTGATCGTCCTGAAGGACAGGCTCTCCTTTTTCCCCGCATTGGGTCGGAGATTCCAGATGATACAGAACGGCCGTTCGCGGAGAGCCATGCTGGAATCTTACCCCTGCTCCTGTAGAGGGCCCGAGCTCCCCCACTCACACTTTTTCGTCAGAGTCAAAGCGTTGAAGTCAGGCGACAGGGTTACCGTTCGGAAGGATTCGAAGAGCGGACCCCGTTATCTTCTCCAGATCCAAATGCATCCTCGAAGAAGCGCCTGAAGCTCTATAATCAGAGGACTGGGGACAGCCGGAGAAGAGTGCGTTTATGATCGAAATCACCTTCTATGGGGGAGCCGGCGAGATCGGCGGGAACATGATTCTTGTCCGTGATGGCGACTCGAAGGTCATGCTGGATTTCGGCATGAGCCTGGGAGAAAGGGGACGATTCTTCTCCGAACCCTTCCTCTCGCCCAGAAACGAAAGCGGGCTAATCAGTCTCGGAATAATTCCTGACGTCGCGGGCCTCTACAAGGGAGACGGGCAAGTGCCTGCTGATGCTGTCTTCCTTAGCCACGCTCATATTGACCATTCAATGTCTATCTCTCTTCTCAACCGTCAGATATCGGTTTACTGCGGGGAGACCACCAAGATGATTCTTGAGGCCTTGTCAGATGCTCGGCCAGGTGGGTTCGAGAACGATCTTGATGGGATACAGTTCAAGACTTTCCGAACTGGAGACCGTTTGAAAATGGGAGGCATAGAAGTGGAGCCGATTCACGTGGACCACAGCATGCCTGGATCATACGGTTTTCTGGTACACACGTCAATCGGGACCCTTGCATACAGCGGGGACTTCAGAGCACATGGACCGAGGTCGGACATGACACAGGATTTTGCGGAGAAGGCGGAGAAATCGAATCCGGAATTGTTTCTTTGCGAAGGTACAAATCTGGTCCGGGGCGACTTGCAATCTGAAGCAGAAGTTGTAGACAAAGTTGACCATGTGGTCCTGAAAACAAGCGGACTAGTGCTCGCAAATTTCTCGACCGCAGACGTGGACAGGCTGAGAACATTCTACGAGATTGCCAAGAAGAACAATAGGGTCCTAGCTGTCTCGTTGAGACAGGCTCATCTGCTGCAGGCACTGGTCAAAGACAAACACTTGTCCATTCCAGATATCTCTAATGACCCGAACATCGTCGTCTACCAGCGGTCAAAGAAGAGCTACTACAACTGGGAGAAGGAGGTCATGAAGAATAGCACTGTGAAGACATCGAAAGATGTGAAAGAGATGCAAGGAAAGTTCATTCTGGCTGCCAGCTCCTATGATATGAACGAGGTATTGGACATCAAGCCTGACGCAGGTGGAGCGTTCATCAACAGCAGCTCGGAACCGTTCAACGAGGAAATGGAGATCGACCACGAACGCTTCGTTAACTGGCTCAACCATTTCGGGCTCCCGATGTATCAGATTCACAGCTCGGGACACATGATGCCCACAGAACTGCGAGAGACAATCGCAAAGATCAGTCCCAAGACACTTGTCCCAATCCACACAGAGCAGCCCCACCTCTACGAGCTGTTCATCAAAGATCTAGCCAAAGTGTACCAGCCTATCAAAGGAGCCACGTGGACAGTCCGATAGAGATAGTTAGGACTTGGAGAACGGTGAGGCTCAGAGCTGCTTTCTCACTATTGCGAAACGTTCTAGCTGGCGATGAACCTTGAAGCCGGCTTTGAGATACATGTTGGTTCTGTCAAATCTTCGGTTGCTCGAGGATTTGGCTTGCTCTCATCGACTCGGGGGATTACCGTCGTCGTCGGGTTCCGCCTCATTGCTTCACCTGAGAGCCCTTGCGCCTCAGAACCGCGTAGTCTCTTCTTGGCTGGGAACGGTCGAACCTCAACCGCCCCCTGACGCCCGTAGCGTGGTAGCTCGGCCCATTGCCAGGCAAGGATTTTACGGTGGCCAACCAACCGGCTATTCCAGTTCATACCCGTCACATGGTCGGAGTCACTCCCTTCATCCCATGGGGACAGGCTCATACGACGATCGCCTAGCATGTAGCGAGTCATACTGAGAACATAACAGTTAGAGACGACTGAAACTACGCCAAACAACAACCAAAGTGTTGACAGTGCCTACATGTTCAAGGGTCCCTTGTAGTTCTCTTCGGCCGAGGGAGTCTGCCAAGTGCACTTGATCGGATTGGTTGTGGGATAGCCCTCGGCAACACGTAACCGGTCCAGGCGGAACTTGTTGCAAGCAGCATTCAGAAGTGCTGTACCCACACCTTTTCCTCTATGTCCGGGAGCGACGAGGAAACACATGATAGAGCCGACTGGTTCGGCGGGATCGTCTATAACAGTAGCATACCTCCTCATGTTTAGGAAGCTAGAGCGAGGCTGTGCGTTGCACCAGCCAACCACTCTACCATCTGCAATGGCTAGCAACCCGTGGGCTCTCCCTGATCTGATGCGTTCGGCACGAGCTGCTCGATGAGCGGATCCGGCTTTGGCAGAGGAATCCCAATTGTCACCTGGTGTCGTAGAATCCGCAGTAGCAACCGGACCATTCTGGAAAATCGGTGAAGGCGTCCTTATCAAAGAACCGAAGATAGTCGTCAAGAAGTTCCGGTGTTAGCTCTCGAACTTCAACCTTCACTGTGCGGTTCATGACTAGTTCCTATTTCTCTATCAGAGTATAAGGGCCATCTTTGAGGAATTCTTAGAGAAACAAGGAATTAGGTCTCCGATCCATCCTTGTGTGAAACTGTCTGCCTCGACTTGTAGGTTGTAATCACGACTACTGCGATGACAATGACTGCAGAAGCGAGTAGGGTCCGAAGTGTCAACTGTTCTCCTGCAAGAAAATAGCCTAGTAAGACGGCCACGACCGGATTGACGTATGCGTAGGTCGAGACCCTTGCGGTCGTAGTCTTTGTCAACAACCAAACATAAGATGAGAAGCCTATCAGAGAACCGAATATGATCAGATAGAGGAACGAGACAAGAGATAGCAGCGATATGTTACTTGGCTGAAAGCCGATCCATTCCCGAGAAACAAGTGATGCTACGAGTAGAAGAACTCCTCCAGCTAACATCTCCATCCCACTTCCCAACAACGGCGCCGTTGGCAAAGATGTTTTTCGAGAGTAAACAGAGCCGATGGCCCATGAAAGCGAGGCGAGGATCAGAACCCCGGCCCAGAAAGGGTTCAAACCACCGCTGCCGGCAATATCTCCCCCTCCGACTAGCAGAACGACTCCACCGAAGCCTAGGATCAGGCCGAGAACAACATGCAGAGTGGGGACGATCCGGTCCCTTCGTAACAGTTCAGCAAGGGCCATCCAGATCGGAACAGTTGTGATCAAGACGGCTGCCAAACCAGAAGGAATCACTTGTTCGGCGTTGGTCACTCCACCGTTTCCTCCGAGCAACAGTAATCCCCCAACAATTGTCGCGGCCCTCCAATTCGCCCGCGTCGGACGCGGGGACCCCCTCAGCCGCATCCAAGCGTAAAGCACCCCTCCAGCAATCAGAAACCGAATCGCGGCCATCAGAAACGGTGGAAAGGTCTCGATAGCGAAACGTATCGCTAGATAAGTGGACCCCCAAATCGTGTATATAGAGAGGAACGCAAGGGCGATGCGCAATCGCAGTGTCAATAAGGGCAGAGCCAAGGCCTCGCCAAGAACTCCTCGCCGAGAAGGGATCGAATAAACTATGCATCACGCAAGAATAATTTTTCTTCGACTTGAGCTGGCCTCTCGGCCTGACCTGGCCTCGACCTGCCCAGGTAATTCTCCGAGGGTTGTTTCTCTCAGCTTCTGAACATCGGCACTCCCACAAGGCTCATTATCACGGCTAGGACCCCGAGGAACAGCCCTAGCAGAAATGGAACGGACCCGATGAACACGAGGAATCCCAAGATCCCCCTTCTCTCCCTCTCAAGAGACACGCCCAACAGTAAGAGACCTCCAGATACAAGAAAAAATGGGTAGAGTAGCAGTACCCAGGGTTGACCGACGAACAAACCATCAGTAGACAGGGTGGCTACTAAAAGAGGGACCAGCAGGTACGCAATGATCAGAGACACACCTCCCGGCACTCCTTCGAAGAAGAACCAAGGATCGCCAGAAAGCATTGCGTAGGTCATGGCGGTCATTGCAAAGCCTCCACCAACGATGCCTGACAAGACTGATATTTTCATTGGGCGATCCAAATCATTCCACATCAGCCGTCCTGCCATCTCCCGATCCCTTTGACGCTCAGACAACTTGGGGTAGCATGATTGTGCTTAACTTCTTATCGGAAGGAAGAGCAATTCAAGCAGACGCTATTGGGGTACAATCCCGAGCCTCACGCCAAGCAGGACGCCCCCCTTAAAGACGGACGTCAGATAATCCTCAGCTTGTATCGTCCTGAGGACAAGGAAGCGCTTGTCTCCATGTATGCTAGTATGTCACCGGAGGCCGTCAAGTGGGGCTTGCCTCCATACGACCGGGCCAGAATCGAGTATTGGACATCTGACTTGACCAATAACATCAGCCTACTTGCCCGATTGGATGAGAGAGTTGTTGGACACTTACGACTGTTCACTATACCCTTCGCCAGGCGCAAAGGCATCGGAGAGCTTCTCATCTATATTCATCAAGACTTTCAGAACCTGGGGCTGGGAACCTTGATGATGAGGAAAGCGATCGAGCTGGCGAAGGAGAGAGGATTCCACCGAATCGGATTGACGGTAGTAGCAGATAACAAATGGGCCATCAAGGTCTACGAGAAAGTCGGCTTCAAGAAGGAAGGGATTGCAAGAGAGACATTCTACGGGGACGACCATCGCTATCATGATGAGGTTGAGATGGGCCTGCTGCTCTAATGATCAACTGGGCGTGTTCCAATATACAAGCCGCGGCCCATTAGTCCTTCAGGATCGTAGACTGTTTCTAGCTTTGCCTGCCGAAACGTGTCGAGATACTCGTCATGAGTGAATAGTCCCATTTCCAATCTTTCCACAAAATGTTGGATGCGAATGGGTGTGGCCACGAGATGGTGGAGGTCTTGAACGGAAAGCCTGCCCCGAGCCTTACTGATGCCGAACCGTGCAATCTTGAGATTGGCTTCATCAACAAAGTTGGCGCCCAGCCGTCCGTTTTGCCACTGCTTTGGAGTGGGCCAGGATTCCACCACTAATACTCCTCCAGGTTTGACATGCTGGGCCATGGCTCGAACTGCGAGATCCAATCTACGCCTTGTCTTTACATGGCCGATAGCGCTGAACAGGCAGGTGACAACATCAAATTCTTTCCTCAGCCAGAAGTTAGTCATGTCACGACGGTAGAAGACCACATCCGGATGCTTCTTCCTTGCCAATCTAAGCATTAGCGGATTAATATCCAAGCCCTGAACGGAATAGTTTCGTTTCAGGTAAGCGATGTGGCCCCCGGTCCCGCAGGCGACATCAAGCAGCTCATTTCCTGGTGACCGTTTGTGTTGCTGGATTAGTTCGTGGAGTCTTG
>VBBR01000148.1 GCA_005881615.1 Candidatus Bathyarchaeota archaeon | reverse complement strand
CATCGAATGGGTACCAGGAACTCTCGAAGCCCCAAGAAGAGATAATCCAACTAGGATGACCTTGAAGCGAAGCACAACCGACGTGTAAATACACTACAAACGAATTATCGGATAATAGGACGGCCCTTTGCCGGAAGAGACTAGGGCTCTGTGTTCAAAATGGACCAAGCACACTCGAAGGGTCAGCACATAGGGGCTGCAGCTTCCTCACGAGACCAGACTCCATCTCTTTTCTTTGGATCGGGGTTGAATCCATCATTGGATGGAATGCGATTGCGAGATTCTTCTCGGCACCCGCCACCCTGACCCAACAATTGTACTTCGGGTGTCCTCTCCAGAAATCACGATCTTCCAGGTTTCCCGATTCGCCCACGTAAATGATCCTCCCGTCATCCGATCTTAGAATGAGGTACAACGCCGCTTTTCTTGGTGGGTCCCACTCGTCTATTGGGAACGGCTTACTGAATGAAATTCCATCGAGACGAATCTCTTCGGACTCACTATCCATCCCTGCAGAGCCACGCTGCAAGAGTCAGCACACTCTAACGATTGTCTTATTCAGGCACTCCATAGTGCCTCGATCCGTTCGACGAGTTCGTGTTTCTCGCGTTCCAGCTCTTCGAGTCTCTTTTCAAGGTCCTGAGTCGCTTTTCCTGTTGCCTGCCTCTCGTTAATCTCGTGCTGTAGCCTTCCGATCTCCACGTTGATTTCCTCCATCCTTGCTCTGTTTTGTTCTGCGTACAGGGTCTTTCGACCGGTAACATCCGGGGCGTGCCTCTTAAGAGGCTAACGTATGAGAATTCAACTCATACTTCAATCCAGGGCTGCGAGACTCCCAATGAAATAGTCGAAATCGCGAAATCTAATTCAGTTCCCCAAACATCGTTTACTTGATTTGTTCTTGTAGAGCGCTGACGAGTTCTTCGGCCGTGGGAGCTCCGTCGTGGCGTATTCCGTTCACGTAGAATGTTGGAGTACCGTTGACACCGCTTCGAACTCCACCTTCAAAATCGTCCTTTATCCGGGGCAGAAAAGTATGTTGAGAAGGGTCCCGCTGGAATTTTTGAATATCTAGTCCGAGTCTCCTTGCATAGTCAAGGGCGACCTGTGGATCACCAAGAGTCTTCTGATGTTCGTAAAGAAAGTCATGCATTTCCCAGAATTTGCCCTGTGCGCTAGCAGTCTCAGCGGTTTCGGCTGCCTGCATTGCAAACTCGTGAGCGTTTGTTAGGGGAAAGTTTCTGAAGACAAATCGTAACTGTGACCCCAGTTCCCTCTGTACCGTCTTCACTTCCGGATAAGCAGCACCACAAAATGGACACTGATAGTCTCCATATTGCACAAGTGTGAGAGTAGCGTTCACGGGACCTTGAATATGATCACGGCTTGGATCAACAGGGATTACAAGTCGAGCGACTGCTGGCTCTTCCGTGGCTGTGTCTAGTCTTGTTTTGCGAACGGTCTTGTGCACGGTTCTTGCGGTAGCCAAACCAAACGCCTTGTTTTTTCTGCAGGGCTCAGCGGGGGTGCTTCATTTGGATTGATTTAACGAGGTCTGCTGCGGCAGCGCCTTCAAGTGAGAGTCCATAGCCGACTTCTCGCACTATTCTCTCCTTGAGAGGCCAGATGAAGTGTATCCGCGTGTTTCTGCGAGTCACCTCAGGCGCTCTCAGGTAAAGAGATGCGAGCTCTCGCGCCCTTGAAAGTGCGGTTCCATCAGGAACTACTTCCGCAACCACTCCCCATTCATGAGCAGTACGAGAAGAAAGAGGCTGAGGGTTGAGCAAGAAAGCCTCTGCCCTCCCCGGACCCGCCCTGTAGCTCCAAGTGGTGAAGATCCCATCGCCTGGAATAATACCACCTGCGAAGTGTGGAATGTCATTGAATGTCGCTCCTTCTCCCGCTACGATCATATCGGCCATTAGTGCGTATTCGGAGTGTACGTTGGCTTGACCTTCAACTGCTGCAATCACAGGCACTCGAATATTTGCAATGTTCTCTAGAATCTGCGTTCCTTCGTCGTGCACTACGCTCCATACGGCGGGATCCGCAACATTTCCGAAGGATGAAAAGTCAATTGCTGGTATGAACTGCCCACCTGCGCCAGTCAGAATTACTATCTTGTTAGAGCGATCCTGCGCGATCCTGTAGAACCCGTCCACGAAGTCAGTGTGGTCTTTCGCCGTGAACATCAGCGGACCACCATTTGTATTGAACTGGACTGTCAAGACACCTTCTTTGTCACGCTGAAGTCTAAGGCCACGGTACGCGTTGAAGTACGCTGGGTTCTTTTCCGCTATACTTTCCAAAACCACACTCATTTCTTTTGAACTACCTTAGAGCTGATTTAATGATGGAGGATGTATATTTCAGCGACGTATTTTTTGCAACGATTTGTAGTAATTTTTGAAAGCGAAATACCGGAAGTACACTGAAGGAAATTATCTTGCGTTCTCGCTTAAGAGCAGATCATTTTCCAACTTCAATAATTATTCCTTGATCGGTAGGAGTTATTTTAGGTTCAAAGGGTATCTCTTCGAACATCGTCTTCACAAAATTTAGCAAGTAAACTGAGCCATTCTGTCCCAAATCATGAATTAGGGTAATGACTCGTTTTCCATGACTAGGCCGCGTTTCGTGGTATTCACCCCATCCTCCATATGAAAACATTAGAAATAGGCCGTCGAGAATATTCGGTACAGTTAGCTCGCCGTACTTCGAGATGGCAGCTACTTTTCCGTGGTCCTTTGCGTGCAGCCTTGCGGCTTGAGCGACTCCTTCCGAAGGCGATACGTCCAATATCCGGCGAAAGGTCAGCTTTGCCATCCTCACCATCCCCATCTTTTCTATGAACCTCTCGTAGTTGGCGTGTGCATCAAAGAGCTGGTCGACCAGAGTGTTCAGGCTCACATTGTGGTAGAGAGCGTCTTCCTCTAATGCCTTGAATGACTTTTCGTTAATTCTGAAAGACCGAGTGATCGTTTTCTTGTCCTGCTTCTTGATCGTAGAGTCTACTAGCACAAGCTGACTCGTAGCAAGCTACACTGGTATATTTTTTGTGTATTGGACCCTTCTCGCTGCCACGGTAGATTTCCATTGAGTTAGACTACTACCTGTTGGCGATCGCAGGCTTCTTTTACGGTCCTTCGAATTCTATCCAAGCTAACGCTATCCTGATCGTAATCTATCGTAAGCAGGTTACTCAGATGATTTGAATCGACATCAAAAACGCCAGGGATCTCTGAAACAGCAACCCTAGCCGTCTCCAACTGACAACGAGCTCCGCTACTTGCGATGTAAATCAAGCTCCTTGTCATTTGCATATGCTATGCTATTCGCCGACGCTTTTGTGTAATGATAGTGGGCCAATTGACATTTTAATTCCGAGTATTGTTTGCAACGTTTTGCAACGTTTTGTAGTATCCCCGCCATGAAACTTTTGCAAAACTAGAACGGCCACAATTTGTTGCAAAAAATACCTACCTCGTAAATAGATCCGGCTCACATTAGCAGCCGATACAGAATTGCAAACTGTGATTGAACCACCTAAGCAGTCATCTGTCGCAGCCCCTGGCTCTAAGGCGAAGCTGGGGCGGCCTTACATCTACGTCGTAGGGGGAAACGGGACGGCCGTTATCGATCCCACGAACTGGCAGCTTATTGTCGTCGCACCCGGGGTCGCACCTGGAGCTTGGTACCTCTTTATGGACAATCACTATCGTGACCAACTTGGTCGGGTATGGAGCCAGTCCTCAGCGATCGAAGAAAGTTATTCTGCTCTGGCCGGCGTCTACATTACGGACCCAAAGACCTTCAGAAACGAGAAGACTATCCCCTTGGGATACAATGCCGTCCACACCGTGGGCCTCACGCCGGATGGTAAGTTCGCGGTCGTCCCAATCTCTACAGAAAACAAGCTCAACGTGTACGACACCAAAACCTTCGAACAGGTGGCGACAGTAAGCGTCGGGGACGGCCCCTTTGACATGATGATAAGCTCCGACGGAAAGTACTGCTGCACGCCCGAAGTGAACTCCGACACGCTCACGGTAGTCGACCCGAAGACGTGGAAGGTCATCGGTAGGGTTCCGACCGGTGATGGGAGCGGGTCCTTCATGGTAACGACCTGGCCCAACAACAAATACGCTTCCGTCGAGTGCTGCGGGTATCACGGAGGGGAATACAACCTTGCGCTCGGCCCTCCAGCAGCCCCCACGGGGAAAGGCTTTGCAATCAAATACGTGGACCTCACGAGTCAGTCGGTTATCAAGAGCATCCCGCTGGACTTCCTTGCCGTCTGGGATGAATTCACGCCCAACGGAAAATACGACTTCATCTTTGGGCCCTTGGCGGCGAAGACGGTCGTGGTCGACACGGGGACGTTAGAGGTGGCAGAAACGATCGAGCTCCAGTCGAGCCCATCACTCAACGGCTACATAACCCCGGACCCGAACGGCAAGTATGTCTATGCAAGTGTAAAGTCTGGACTCCAGGTGATCGACACCAGCTCACTTCAGATTGTGGACACCATCTCGACGGGTGGAATCATAGGAACCCCCTTCATACTCACCTAGGAGCAACTGCAACAATGAGCTCAGTCA
>VBBR01000147.1 GCA_005881615.1 Candidatus Bathyarchaeota archaeon | reverse complement strand
AAACTCTTCATCAACGCCGGACTCATTCCGCCTTCGGCTCCATGCCTCTTTCTCCATGTTCGTGAGGCTCGAACCTCTACGCCAGAAGCATTCCGCAGGACTGGCAGGGGCAGCTGCAAGGCTCGACTGGTCAGTGATGCTCTATCCACTTCTCTCAAAGGAAGATGTGGACAAACGGATCTTCTCCGGGATCGAGAAGGAGCAAAAGACGGAGAATACGCCTTCGCGGTCGTTCTTAAGAACGAGGAGCGGATAGTCGGAAGCACAGCCTACCTATCGATATCCGCCAGGCACAGAAGGGCCGAAGTAGGCTCAACATGGTATCTGCCCGAATATCAAAGAACCTTCGTCAATCCAGAATGCAAGCTACTGTTACTGAAGCACGCGTTCGAGGACTGGGAAGCAGTACGAATGCAGCTAGGGACCGATGCGAACAACATTCAATCGCAGCGAGCGATTCTTAAACTCGGCGCGAAATTCGAAGGGCGTCTCAGGAATCATGGGATTCGGCCAGGCGGTAAGCCAAGGGACACGATGCTCTACTCGATCATATCATCGGAATGGCCCGAAGTAAAGTCCGGCCTCGTCTCCAGGATAAACAGCTATTAGCTGTCCGAAAAATCCTAGTGGGCCCAGTCGGCTATGCGCCATTTGACCGCAAATTCCTCCTCTCCGACTGGTGAAGGTCTGTGGAAAGCGGAGGGCCGAACGCTGCATTGTACTGCCAGAAATGAGCGTTTCCGTCGCACATGGATTCCTTTCGATGCCAAGCCTGAAAGTATCCCATATGGCTGATAGGGTTCGGAAACCATCTGATCGGCGCTTCTGAATAGCCTCTAAGAAGCATTAGTCGAAGAGTAGCGTAAGGCCACGCGTCAAATTCAGTTCGTGATATAATCCAGAAAAAATGGGCTTCTCTCATCTCCCATTAGGTCGAGAGATGCAAAACCGCCACAAGCACGGACATGTGTGGCCGATTAGACCGGCTGTCGGCCCCACCGCCGGTCATCCTCATGTCTGCACAGTTGTCGCTTGCATGCCAGAGATTATCGGCTCGACTTCGGTGGTCATTCGGGTCACTCTGCCATTTTCGATCATCAGAATCATGTTACAGTTCCTCAGAGTACTCGGACGATGGGCGATCATCAGGGTGGTCCTGTCCCTCATCAGCTCTTGAATTGTGTCGAGGATTGCGGATTCGGTATGAACGTCAAGTGAGCTGGTGGGCTCGTCGAGTATGAGGATAGGCGCGTTCTTGAGAAATGCGCGGGCTAGTGATATGCGTTGGCGCTCTCCACCAGACAGCTTCATTCCTCGCTCACCGACTAACGTGTCGTATCCATTCGGTAGACTTGTGATGAAGCCGTGAGCTTTCGCAGCGGTTGCTGCTGCAATAACCTCGTCGATGGTTGCGTTGGGCCGGGCGAAGCGAATGTTCTCCGCTACGGTCGTTGAGAACAGTACAGTCTCCTGATGTACCACTGCAAACTGGTTTCGGAGATCGGCCAGCTTGTAATCTCTCAGATCGATATCGTCCAGAGTGATCGATCCCTCGGTGGGGTCGAAGAGGCGTAGCATGAGGGTTGAGAGTGTGGTCTTGCCTGAACCGGTTGGTCCGACCACGCCGAGACAGCTGCCCGAGGGCCATGTGAAGGATACGTCTTGGAGTACTGGATGATCTTTTGTGTACTCGAATGATACTTTCCGAAAAGCGATCTGGCCTTTAGCTCTCGCGAGGGAAAGCGCGTTCGGTGATTCGGGTACGTCAGGTTTCTCGTCGAGTACAGCTCGATATCTTTCTACTCCGGTCAACGACATCTGAATGTCGAGTATTGACGCGCCTACGTTCCTTAGGGGAGTGTAGAGCTGTGTCACGTAGTAGTTGACGACTAGAAGGCTTCCAAGGGTCAGTATGCCTGCTTGAACATGGCCGATGCCTATGTAGAGCACAGCCGCTAGACCGGCCGCGGTGACAACGCCTACTAGTAGACTGTAAAAGGCGCTGTCCACCTGGACCTTGAGCTGCGCGGACAAGCTCGCATTGTAGTGAGAGACTAGCTGCTGGTTCTTCCGTTCCTCCTGGCCGTATGATTTTACAAGTCTGGAGGCGCTTAGGCTCTCTTGAGCCACCTCCATAGCCGCGCTCTCAGAAGCCCTATACTTCCGCCATCCGGCGCGAATCCGCGGCCGGAATGCCAAGGTCAGAACAAACATCAAGGGAGAGACGAGCAACGCGATCAGGGCAAGCTGCCAGTCCAAGTAAACCATTACAAGGATCATTGCGGCAAGAGTAAGGATGGACGTGGTAAGGGGAATTATGTTGTCAATTCCGAACGACCGTAGCATCGGGGCATCGTTCAGAGTACGATACGCTGAGTCTGAAGCTCCCATAGTATCATGGTAAGCGATCGAGAGACGCTGCATCTGGCGGAATAGACGGGCTCGCACGTCGAGCGTCATCCGGTTTCCGACCTTATTGCTGTACCAGACATTCATCAGGTTCTGGAGATAGGTCAGGACTGCGGCTCCGAGAAGTATGCTGATCGCCAACGAAACCGCCAGACTCTTGGAGACTTGTGATCCGACGAAAATTGTGAGATATCCGGGCAGAGGCTGAGACCCGAGGACACTGTCAACCAAGAGCTTGATCGGCAATGGAAAGATCAGCGCTATCGGCACTGCAAGAAGCGATATTAGCAGTAGATCCAAGATTGGCCAGAGATACGGTCGAAGATCCTCAAAGGCTCGCTTAAGCGGACGGGACCTCAACATACCACTGATCCCGTGGATCGATGGAATAAACCTGTGTGACTAAATCCCTTAACAGTAGGTCCGGGCGCCTCAAGACCTTAGGATCATAGCTTCGCTACTGATATTTTGACCGCCCACCGCTCTAGATCACTGGCCTTTCTAAGGTCTAATGACAAGCAGACGATTGCTCGGATCTAAGGAGACAGACTGCCCTCTACTGAGACAAGGGGCTCTGAAAAAAAAGGAGGGAGTTAAACGAGTGGTGTCCGGGTAATGGTTCCAATATCTGCTCTAGCAATAGCTGAGGGGGCTGGTGGCAGTGAGACCGTCGGTCCTCCCACGACTGTCAGCATTCCGGAGGCGATTGCGAGCCTCATCTGGCTGGAAACGTGGAGGAAGAATGAGAAGCCGTTGAACTGGACCCGACTCTCCATGGTCGTGCGAACTATCGGGTTGAGCATTCCAGTGAGTGGGTCTGTTGCCGTCCACGAGACAGCTATCGTGACCGTCTTCGGACTGAATGAAACGAGGTCAATTCCTTGTACGGTGGCGCTCAGAGAGGCCGTGGTCAGTCTAGGGTCCACCTGGAAGCTTGCCGTCGTAGAGTTGCCGACGAAGCTGAGAATGGGCATCTGGGTTGCTGGGTCGCTCATGAGGACCAGCAACGTGACGAAGACTCCGTGTTGAACCAAGCCTTGGCCCGTCATGACTTGACCGTCTGTTGGAAACAGAATCACTAGTAGGGGTGGCGGCGGGAACGGGCCGGGTCCGGGAGAGGGCGGGGAACCGGGCGGTTGAAAGGGAGCACCCCAAGCGGCGGGAGCGATCAGGCCGCTGAAATGAATGACCTGAGAGGAGGACGCAGCGCTCAACGGAGACGTCATGATCATCATCCCGATTAGAATAGTAGCCAGCAAATCCTAATTTTCCTGACACCGAGAGGCTGTCCCACAAAATAAAAGAGTTCCTACCCGGTTGGTAGACATGTCTATCCAGAGCTATCATAG
>VBBR01000149.1 GCA_005881615.1 Candidatus Bathyarchaeota archaeon | reverse complement strand
AAGAGGAGTATTCTGCCTCCTCTCCGTACTGAATTGAAGGCTTGGCTGAGCGCCTTCTCGTTGCCCGTGGAGACGACTGCAAGGTCGACTCCGTCCTTGGTCAACTTTCTAACATGAGAGGGTATGTCTTCTGTAAGAGCGTTGACTGTCTCATCGGCGCCGAGCTTCTTGCCCAGTTTGAGCCGAGCTTCGATTACGTCGCTCCCGATTATTCTTCCGGATGTCGCGTTGCGGAGTAGTTGTATCTGGGTTAGGCCTGTGGGTCCGAGCCCGACGACGAGGACATTGTCTGATTTCTGGACGTGGGCTCGTCGTATTGCTCGGATGCAGCATGCTGCGGGTTCTATCATTGCGCCTTCTTCAAACAAGAGTTCTGGGGGGAGCGGGATTACTGCTCCTCGGGCTACGTTGTATTGTGGGACTCGGAAGTACTCTGCGAAGCCGCACGGGTCGATGTTTGTCTTCTTGAATTCGTGGCAGAGTGTATAGTTGCCGTTGGAACAGTCTAGGCAGTGGTAGCAGGGGACATGGTGGTGTGCTACTACTCGCTCGCCTGGCTTGTAGTCAGTTATGTTGTCCGCGACTTTTTCGATTGTGCCGCTGACTTCATGTCCTAGTATTCCTCCGGGGCCGAGCTGGCCTTCTATTTTTTCCAGGTCTGTTCCGCAGATACCGCTAGCTTCCATACGGACGAGAATGTCTCCGATAGCTAGTTTTGGGATTGGGATTTCTTTGACTGTGACTCTCTTCGGCGCATCGAGGAAGGATGCTAGCATAGATGTGTCATTGCCAAGGTTGTGATTTAATGGATTGCCGGACGGATTGTACGTTATTCTCTAGGAAGAGTAGGTGAGCCATGTATAGCGGGAGCGTGTTGGCATGGTTCGGGGGCGTTGATCGCAGGTGCGCGATGGTAAAGAGTCAGTGAAATTTATGCAGGTTCTTGATCGTGGAATATTCCTGAAACTGAAGCAGCTGGCCAAGAACAGGGGCGTTACTGTCCAGGAGTTGATTCGCGTTCTTGTGATTCCTGACTGGATGCGCAAGTCTCAGGAAGAGCTTCGGAGGACTGAGGATAGGAGACGGCATCGCCGACTGGCGGGTCCGGCTCGCATCCCGGTTCACGCCGTCGCAACGGTTCGGCCCGAGCGTCGAAAGCGGTAGGTATGTGGATTGGGGTTCTCGGTGTTTGGTGCCTCGTAAAGTGTGAAGAAGTTTTTTTGTTTTGACATACCCCCGGGGGGGTCGAGAAATAGTTAGTAGAAAAAGAAAAGATAAGAGATCGAACAGGATAGAGGATCCCTCCAAAGAACACTTTTGTGTCGCGGGAAATTTTTATTTTCGAAATTCTACGAGGGGGGTCACTCGCTGACTGGAATGTTTCTGGGCAAGATTATCGGTTTTTCGCTCAGAGTCGGCCGATCAGCTGTTTTCAACTGGGGCATTTACGGGATGAAGCAAGCGTGAACTGGGCAGCATATGGGACCCGCCTCTCTGATTACCGGTCGGGGCTTGTTCTGAACGATTTCGATTACTTTCGCTATCGAACCCTGAAGCACTTATAGAATGGAGTTTGTGCCTGCCCATCTAGGATTACTGAGTTGAAGGCGTTTGTGCTTGCAGGCGGAGCAGGAACCCGCCTCTCTCCCTTGACCAGCTACGTTCCAAAAGGGATGATCCCAATCGGGGGCAAGCCGTTCATCGACTACGTGGTAAGCTACCTTTCGAACCATGGTGTCAAGAACATCATCATGCTCTTGTCAGATGCTGACTCCGAGGTTTTCAGAAATCATCTTGATGATGGTTCCAAGTTTGGCGTGAATATCGGCTATAATATCACGCCGCGAATGGGAACAGCTGCGGCGTTGAGGGAGGCTTCATCGCATGTTGATGGCACGTTCGTCGTGTACTACGGCGATGTCTTTACAGATCTGGACCTGAGCGAGATGATACGATTCCACAAGTCGAAGGGAGCGATGTGTACTTTGGCGTTGAGTACAGGTGTAAGGATCGATTATGGTGTTGGGCGGGTTGATCGTGATGGGCGAATCGAGTATTTTGCTGAGAAACCGATACTGCCTGAGTACCCTGTCTCGATCGGCGTCTATGTTTGTGAGCCTAGATTCTTGACGTACTTGTCAGCCGGAACCGACCTGGCTGCAGACATTCTCCCGCAAGTTATCGCGAAGGGCGAGAAAGTCTACGGATTCCTCACGAAAGAGCGACACTACGACATTGGCTCGTTCAAGCAGTTGGACGAAGCGAAAGATGTCCTCAAACCTGAAAAGAGCAGAAAGAAGCAGTCAGCCGTCGGCTGACCGACCCGTCAGCTCCCTTCACTTGGCCTCGTCTTCAACTATCACGCCTGCCTTCTGCATCTGTTCTCTAAGCCGATCGGATAACGCGTACTCGCGCTTCGCTCGCAACTCGTCTCTCAAAGAGGTGAGCATGTTCACAAGCTCGAGGAATTCCCGTCTCTGCACCGAATCAGTCTCCAACAGCCCAAGTGTTGAGGAGAGCTCCTTCATCGTCTCGAGAAGCATCACCGCGGATTCTGTGCTCAGCGACTTTCCATGTTCCTCTACAATCCCAACGATTAGAATGTAGGCCGCAAGAGCACGAGGAGTGTTGAAGTCGTCGTCCATCGCGGCGAAGAATTCCGTCCGTGCTTCATCCACCTGCCGCTTCAGAGTGCTGGTTTGGTCTTTACCTTCAGATTTCATTCCAACCGCTATCT
>VBBR01000024.1 GCA_005881615.1 Candidatus Bathyarchaeota archaeon | reverse complement strand
CGTTTGTTATGACGTGGATTTTCCAGAGGCTTCGAGAATACTGACCCTAAGAGGGGCGGACCTACTGATGTGTCCCTCAAGAATTGTGAGACAAGGAATCGAGCCATGGCATCAATACGTCACAATTCGCTCGCTTGAGAACCGAATAGCAGTTGTTGCACCAAACGTCTACTCTCCGCCTCTATTCACCGGACACAGTATCATCGTTAGTCTCAAGGAAGATCCGAAGATGAAGATATCTCACCCAAGGATGAATGTGTTCAAAGAACGGCGAGAGGGAATGATCATTGAGGATATTGATCTAGCGCTTCACGCGCGGCTGCGTAAGGAACGACTCGCTGACCGCCGGCCAGAAACATATGTCTGGAATTGAAAGAGACTGACTAAGAGGAAGATTCGCGGAGTCGTCTTCGACCTAGACAACACTCTCATCCAGTCCAAGAAGGGCGCTCGCCAAGGCCTCCGGACAGTCGCGACTATCTTCGCGAAACGGTTGAGGAGGGAAGGACACTACTACACTGAGACGAACATGTTCAGAAGACTCCGGCTCATCGATCTGGAAATGCACGGCCGAAAATTTCTCTACAATAGGGACATTTGGTGGGAGACACTGCTCAAACAGCTCGGCCTGTCTGTGCTGAAAGGTCCGTGGATTCACAGGACAACCCTCCAATATTGGAAGACATACGCCGGAGCCAGCCCGCCGTTCTCTGACACGATGTCGACGATGCATCGATTGAAGAAGGCAGGGTATAGACTCGGAATGGTCTCCGACTCGGACGGGACTCCAGGAATGAAAATGAAGAGAATCCGCCGACAACCATTTCTGAAGTATCTTGAAACAATAGTGGTTGCTGGCGAGGATACACCGAATGTGAAACCGAGCAGGAGACCCTTCACACTAGTCGCCGAACAACTCGGCCTACGACCAAGGAATTGCGTCTACATCGGCGACAATCCAAACACAGACATACAAGGAGCAAAAGGAGTTGGTATGATGATGATAATTTTGAAACGTCGAGGCCCGAAAGGCGGGCATCCAGACTATGTTGCCGGATCGTTGAGCGATGCCGCTAGACTGATAATTCGCTAAACTGTTCCGTAACAGACTGTTTCTGGAAAACAATTCTTTCCGAATCATGGCCCATCCGTTCTCTAATAATTCCCGAAAAGTCCCCCAGCCTCTCATATCCAACGAATCGCCGGCCGAGGTCCATTGCGGCCTTGAGAGTGGTCCCGGACCCCAGAAAAGGATCCACGACTAGGTCTCCTTCAATAGAGAACATTCGGATGAGTCGTCTTGGAATTTCCTCGGGGAATGCTGCGACACGTCTTTCAAGCCCTCCATGGGTTTGTCTTGTTCCAGTAACAGTCCAGACTTGGGAAAACCACTCGTCTCGTTCTTTCTTGGTGAACTTGCTCCTGTAACGCTTCGGATCCTTTGGCTCGAACGTTCTCAGGCATCCGTTGCGAAAAATCAAGATGTATTCCATGTCCAGTGTTACGTACGCGTTGGGAGGAAGGAAACCTGAGCCTAGAAATGCTCCTTTTCCTTTGTACCGGGGCTTCGTAGTAGGCTTCTTCCAGAGAACATAGGGTAGAGTAACGAGGCCGAGTCGCTCGAAAGTCTCTATCACTCGAGAATGGTTTGGATAGAGATGGAACACACCTTCCTTTGTCCGTGTCGCGTCGCCGATATTGACGCATGCAATTCCACCGGCAACGAGGATTCTCTTCACCTCCTTCCATGTCTGGTTGAGGTAGCTGTGCATCGCGTCATAGGATTCTGCGGATTCTTCTCGGAAGAAATCGTCCCAGATACCAACCATTGGGTACGGTGGCGAGGTGACGACTAGATGCACGGAGCTATCGGATAGGTCTTGCATGCGACGGCTGTCACCGATGATAACGCGGTAATCGGCGTTCGCCGGAGGCAGTTCTCAGTCACCCGATGTATTCCGAACTGCCTGAAGATTCTGAATCTTTGTCGCTGCTCTGTTTGAGTGCGGTTTCAATCTCTTTCGCTTGTCCCTCCAGCTCTGTCATATCGATCTGTAGGCCAAGCTTCTTGACGAGGACGCGGAGGATTATCATTGCCGCGCGCGGGTCGATCATGAACCCGGAGGTTTCGCCCGAGAGAAATAGGCCTTTGAGATTCCGGACTTTCGCGAGTCCCGGTATGAGTCCGTTCATCCAGGTGACGGCACCGCTGTCAATGATCTTTACACCTAAGCTTTCAAGTTCTTTGACGAGGGCTAGTTCGCTTGCGGCGCCGTAGACTTGGGGATGTTCAGCGATCTTGCCGGTGATGAAGGCTCCGACTGTTACGACTGTTTCGACTCCGAGTTTTTCGGCGAGTTTTACGACTGCTTCTGAAAGTCGAAAGGCTCCTTCCGGGAGGATTGGTTGTGCGTCTCCGGTGTAGAGGACGAGATCCGGGCCAGAGTCTTTGTTGATCCAGTAGAATATTTCATGCTTCATCAAGTCACATGTTCCGTCGGGTTTGAGGAGCAGGCGAGGTGGAAGATAGTCTGAGTAGAGATGGCCCAAGGGAGTTGCTTTGAGGTTTTTGACTAGCTGGTCGAGAACGATCTTGGCCACTCTTCCACTGTCTGGAAGTCCAGCTATTAAGACCGGGGTCTTCAGTGGCGGAGCCTCGTTTAGATGGAGTTCGATGCGCTCTCGCAAGATCTAATTTGCCTCTCTAGAAACTCTTCCTAGGAGTTAAGGCGTCGTTCGTCGGGGGCTGATAGACATTCCCGTGTAACTATTTTGACTCATTTGAGTGAAAATAATCCCTACTTTTCTCCGTAGAATCTTTATATCGCGGACTCACCGACAGAAATCTCCCCACGCTTTAGGTGTCAACTTGGCAAAATTCATGCTGTCCTTGCGCGACGAAAGCTTTGAACTCTTACAAACAGAAGCAGAAGAACGGGGCATATCCATACAGGAGCTGATCAGGGCTGTGATAATTCCTGACTGGGTAAAGGTGAACACGTCGACCAAACCAGCATTCGATAATGGAAACAATGGACTCAGAGCATACAGATCATCGGCCCCGATACGGGAACAAGAACAGATGTTCCAGCCCGCCATGAGCCGGATTCGATAGACACACCATTACAACTTCCTCTATTTCTCGAACTCCAAGATTTTTTTCTCGTCCTACCGCGTTCCCCACAGTTTTCCCAAATGCTCAGCGATCTATTCGGTGGATATCTGCAAGATCAGTTTTTCCAGGTTCAAATTGTGATATCGACGGTGAACGATCAATATGGTGAGGCAGCTTTCACAGATCGTTGCGGAATATCCCGCGGCTTCGATCCGAACTAAGCTCTCTGCGGGGACACGCTCTCTCCTAAACGCACATGTCGCAAGCATCAGCTATCTCAGCTTTAGCAAGACTGGCTCTGTTAACTCTTCGCTGGATCGTACTTTCACGGGCCTCAAACTATTATTTTGCAGAGGGAGTATGGTGGTGCGTCGTCGTGTATGAGCGCCTGTGCAAGAGGCCTGTGAATGGTCTATTGACCTGGAAGAAGGCTTACGGGTGTGAGAGAGGCTTACAATAGATGATAGGCCTAGTGCCTGTTCTGGGGGCGGTTGAGGTTCGACCGTTCCAGGCCAAGAAAGACCCTGAGTGGGCTTGAGGCGGAAGGGCTCCCAGTTGAAGCGATGAAATGGAACCCGACGACGACGGTAATCCCTGGAGTCGATGAGAGCAAGTTAACCTATCCAACGATAAGTTAACAGAACCCCAGAACCGCACCACCATGTCCTTAAGCATTCAAGCGTCCAGTCCCCCTATTCTCAATACCCGAGGCAATGAAGGTTGTTTCCCAGCAACAAACTCCACAACTCTTATGGAGTATCGTTCGTAGTCCAGCAAGGAAGCGCAATGGGAATAGTCTCTGACATCGAAAGGACCTTGCAGATTCCCCGACTAGGGACCGCCTTACTGGCTATCCTCCTCGGTGCCTTGCTTCTAATGATTCCTTGGTTATTGAACTACCTGATCGCGGTAGGCCTAATCATCTGGGGAATCTGGGAGGCAGTAAAGGCGAGCAACACGTCGAAAAGTTCTACCCAAGCGAAGTAGCTCTCAATCCAGCCAAAGTATGACGCTTGGAACCGTTCGTGCGCACGGCCATTAGAAGATACAAGAAGAATGATGAGACCGCCGTTCTCGAACTCTCGCAGAAATATGCTTCATGGGACTCCACCCCAACCGAGGCTGACATTCAAGGCTTCCACTCGTCCGAGCCTGACTTCTTCCTAGTAGCAGAGCTCAACCAAAAAATAATCGGTTTTGTCTACGGGCGTGAATCAAAGGAGGTTCCCGATGAAGTCCTGAGGAAATGGAAGGCAACAAGAGTCGGATCCGTTGAGGTATTGGCAGTCGACGAGAAGTATAGGCGGAGAGGAATCGGAACACAGCTTCTGAAGAGGCTTTTTCAAGCCTTCACCGAGAGGGCAATCGACACGGTCACACTGTCAACACCCGCTGAGGAGATTGCGGCAAAAAGACTGTATGACAAATTGGGATTCGAGACGCGAGGCTATTTCATGAAAAAGAAACTCTAACGGAAAATTGAGAGAACAGGCAGCTAGACTATTTTGCTCGCGACTCGGTTCTGCTTCGCATCTTCATAGTTCGAGACTTCTATCAGGTTGAGGTCAGGGTCTCGGAAGTAGACAGAGATCATTGGTCCCAGAGCTCCGGTTCTTTTCACGGGACCGTCAAGTACTCTGATCTTTGATGATTCGAGACGTTTGACGACCTCGTCGATAGGAGTGGTCGTGGTGAAACACAAGTCTGCCGAGCCCGGGGTAGGTCTGGACGCTTTCGGCTCGAATTCTTTACCAGCTTCGTGGAGGTTGATCTTCTGGGAACCGAAATTCAGCGCCTTGCGGCCATTCTCGAAGGTGACGACTTCCATGCCTAGCACACTTGAGTAGAACGTGCACGTCGTATCGATGTTTCTGACTGTTAGGACGAGATGGTCGAGCCGGTCCAATTTCATTGCATTCGCCAGTCGTTTACGCGGAATGGAGGTAAAGAAAAAGGGGATGAGCGAAGTATTAGCTTCGCTCGATGAGGCTCGTTGCTGAGGTTACTGTTGTGCGATTTGCGGTTCTTCTGTCTGACTGGAATGCGGGCCCTGAGCGAACATTGCCATGGCTTGTTTCTGTTTCTCGTCTTTCTCTTTCTTGGTCATGTTGACTTGCTGGGATACTGACCAGTGGTGGCCGTAGGGGTCGGTCAGTTGGCCATAACGTTCGCCCCAGAACTGGTTGTCCAGTGGCATGGTGATTTTCGCGCCTGCATCGATGGCTTGCTGCCAGATCTTGTCAACGTTGTTGATGTAGATGTGAAGTGTGACTGGGCTGTTACCGAGAACATCTGGGGATTGTGTGCCGCCTGGGAATGTGTCGGATAGCATTACTATCGAGTCGCCGATTCTGATGCGGGCGTGCATGAGTTTTCCGTCGGGGACTGCCTGCCGGGCTAGCTCTTTGGCGTTGAACGCTTTCTTGTACCAGTCGATGGCAGCTGCAGCGCCGTTGATTGCGAGGTATGGTGTTATGGTCCGGAATCCCGGAGGAATGGGTGCTTTCTGGGATTTTGCGGGTTTCTTCGTTTTTGCCTTTTTGGATTTGGATTTAGGCATGCTCGGGGGCTTGTGAAGTCGTAGACTAAAACCTTGCTAGCGTTTCTTGGCCTTTGATGGTCCGTACGGGTTTGAGCTCTTGGGATACACCAGAAAATGAGCCTCTTCTCCGGCTCCAAACCCTGCTTCAGGTCAGCATTACATGTCTGATGACCGGAGCGGCGGGGAGCGTGCGAGGATGGCACGGGAAAAGATCATCTACCGCCTCTGCCACCAAATGGGCCACCTTTCCGATTGCCCTTCGGAAACTGGGAGCACGGGACACTTGAAAGGCGTGCCATGCTTTGGAGGTCGAGCCTCCGGGGAGTCATCGGCTAGAAACGAGTGGTCCGGATTCTACTGTCCACATCAAGGACGTCCGTGGAGACAGGGAATATCCTCCGCGTCAGATAGATATCTAGGGATTTACCGAATAGGCTCCGAAAGGATAAGCTCTTAAGATCGTTGCGGCTCGCAATCATTAATTCGGAAAAAATGAAACTAAAGTCCATCATGCTCTTGATGGCATTCTTTCTACTGACCTCCTCAGTCGCAACCCTTCCTGAGATCGCCTACGGAGACCCGGTCGCATGCGTGAAGGCTCCCTGCCTTCTAGGTCCTAACGTTCAATGGGTTCCCGCCGGGCCCGCTTCCGACACAATACGCTATCAGATGTACGCAAGCGACTTTGACGAACTGAATGCTATGTGCGTTGGCCAGCCGAGCACCTGTGTCCCTCAGATCGACCTCTCTGATGATCCAATACCCGGCAGTGCCTTGTCTCCGGCTTCCGGTTGTACTTCGAACTGTGCTATCAGCGACCCGAGATTCTGGGTCACCGACCCAACTCAACAGTTGGGTATGGTAGAAGTCGACTTCAACCATGCGAACACGTTCTGGGGTGTTACCTTCTGTAATGGGAGAGACGGCGTGATCGCCGGTGTCACTCAATGCTTCGACGGACCTGGTGGAACCCCCATAATTGCTTCTTGTCCTAATGCTAGTCCAGCGAACGATTGTACTATGGCTGCTATCAACATCCGTCAGGGAATCGCCTCGCTCATCGACAAGGTAGCATTCACCGTTGCGGACATCAATAGCATCGGACCAGGAGCTACCCCAATGGATAATCCGTTGACTCCAGCTTCGAACGTGCTGCACTCCGGCTATCAGAACGATCTCAACAATCCTTGTACCATTGCTTCTGGTGGTTGTACCCCAGGGCTTGCTAGTTGCGGTGCCGATGTAGGAGGCGCGTGTAATACCGTCGGGCCGTACTGTGTCACCTCAGGAGCGGTTACCAACTATCCTCGTAACGCTGACGGCTCATGCCCAGCCGGAACCTTTCCGGTTGGCGGCGTTGGTAGCTGGGACAAACTTGCTACAGGTACGGCTATCTCTGCTTTCCACTATACGACTGACACGACTGACTCGCTTGGTTTTGTGAACCCAGGTCAGGCTGATTTTTGTCGTGCTGCTGACCACTTCATAGCCGCGGGTCTCGCAACAGGCAAGAATGCTCAGTGCGAGCTAACAGGCGAATCCGCCGCACTGTCCGGCGGTAACGCCCTATTCGTCGGAAGAAACTCTCTGGGCCGTCACAACCTAGGCGTCGGGCTTGATACTGCCGTTTGCGAACTTGTTAGTCTCGGTGCAACCACATGCACTCAGCTTCAATTCAGGATTCCACAATTTGGATTCCAAATTCCACAAACCGGCTGTCGTACAGCTACCGAGCCGGGATGCTCCTCCCAAGGACCTGACACCGGCTGGAACATGTACACAGGCGGTCACTTCTTCCCAGGCCCAACCCCTAACGAAGAGTGGAGTCTCTATGACAGTGCTTTTGCCTCGGATTTCTGCGGCGGCACTCCGGGACAGTTCTCTCCAAACTATGATTATGTGTGTAATCCCGGGCATGATTTCTGGGTGGAGCAAAGCCAGTTCCTCGGCACTCCAGCTTTGGCTGAATCCAGCCTCCAAGTGGCTATGGACATCTTTGGCAACCATACGTTCACCATTCCAATATGGACCCCGTCCGTACAGTATCCCTTTCTGAAGGGCTGGCAGGGGGTTAGCAACGCGGCGGGCATAGGCACTGCACAGGGTAATCCGTGGAGCCTGTTGAACGCCTGGAACGGTAATCCCGCTGTGGCCGGGCCCACTATCAGGTGGGGACAGAAGGACGCTACCTCGTCTCTCAACCCGTTCACCTTCAACACCGTGGTCGAAGCTGACATTGTAGGTGAAGTCTACGACACCCTTCTAGTAGCGAACCCGTCCAGTCCCACTCAGATAATTGGCTGGATGGTGAACTCGTACAAAGTAGAGACTAACGCTCAGGACCCCGCCTGTCCAACGAACTACACTAACGCCCGCGGTACCTTCAGTGTGGGCGCTTGCGTGAAGATGGTCATGTTGGGTAGCATTCCATGGCAGGACATCTACGGTTGCGCATCGAGCGACGCGGTATGCCTGACATCGCACATTGTAACAGCGAGCGATGTCAAGTTCTCCTATCTCAACTTCAACGGCACAGGAGGAATCGTTAGTCCGAGCGCTGCGAATGTTATCGACGTCGTTTACAACGCGAACCAGCTTCCGAATGCTGCCTACGCCCCGTCCGGTGGAACGGCAGGCGCAGGCCAGAGCGAGACCTTCTACATCTATCTACACAACCTCAACGCATGGACTCTCAACGATCTCACAGCAGTTCCGATTATTCCCCAACATCTCTGGGTTACCCAAACAGCCCCGGTCCAATCCAATGGTGTCCTCGCACCCTGCACCGATGTTGGTACGCCATCTTGTACGGTTGAACCTGGGTTTATCGGAGGCGGCATCTATACTGATGTTATCCTTGGCCACAGACTGGTTGGCTCAGGACCATTTGTCTGCGCCAGCGGGACTCTAGGCGCGCCAGGCACCGTCTACGGCGGTGGCTGCACGTTCAACGCTGACGGTAGCGCAGGAAGCCAAGCGGTTCCAGTCGGTGGGACAGCTATTCTCCGACGGTTCAGCACGAGCAACGGCCTTGACCCTAACCTCGCATACTTCAGAAGCAACCCCAAGTTCCTCCAGTTCCAGTGGGCCGCCTATCCAGGCGGTACGGTGGCATCCACAGGTGGCATCATCAGCGCAATGAATGCTTGTAGGGCAAATGCTGCGGCCGTCGGGGGAGTCAACAACTACGCCGCTTGCCAGCACTGGAACACCCCAGATGCTGGTCTAGCATGCACTTCAACTGCCGGGTCTTGCTTCGGTGCGACTGCTGGTGGACGTGGAACCCTCCCAGCCAACTTCGGACCCGTGGTCACCCAGATCGGTCAGTGGATCGGTAAGGGTCAGTGGGTCTTTGGTGTACCATCATATACGGCATTAGCGAATGCCCAGGCCACCCCTCAGACCCTCTATGAAGATGGGAGTGCTGAGGGCAGCTTCACCATCACGTCCAATACCACTAACATCACTTTTGCTCACGGAGCGTCAGGCGGAGCAACAATAATGGTCACCCTATCAGGGAATCCGAATTTCAACAACTTTACTGGAACCGTTCCCGTGACCTTGACATCGGTTCAATCTAGTGGGTTGACGGCGGGAGTAAGTCCCAGCAGCATAACTCTGGCTCCGTCGTCGCCGGCCGCCAGCGAAACACTCGTTGTTAGCACTGCAACCGCAGGAACATACATTGTAATCGTCAAAGCCTCGTCTCCCAGCTTCCCATCAGTCACTGTTACAATAGCCGTAACGGTCACATAACGCCGCAAGACTGCACAGATCTCCCCCTTCTCTTTTTTTGGCGTGAACTTTTATCATCAGTGAGGACTGCGTCAGGTATCTTTTGGTCTAGAAAGCTTTCCCGGTAGGGCAACGCTTAACGCGCACGAAGTAGGCATTGGTTATTGCGTTTGGGTTATGGGCGAGGAAGATTCTCGAATCTCCAATCCGTTGGGAGAGCCTGAAAGGCTAAGTTCTTACGGTGAAGATGGATCCGGCCAAATGCATGAGCTGCCTGAAGTTGCTAGGGGCAGAATGTTATGCTTGATTCACGGCCGCATGTGTTATCGAAGAATTTCGAGGGTCGGCGTTGGGGAATGGATTTGTCCTGACGAGCGACATCGAACTCCGATCAGAAGCTCCTAGGATAAGCCAAAGAGCAGAATGTAACCTATTCGCGGATCTAGGTGTGAACTCAGCCTCGGAGGGTCCCAACTGTTTCTAGGACAACTTCTTCTGCTTTCTTCAATGCCTCTTTCAGTTCCGGTCGGCCGAACGCTGGTCTCCAGTCTCGCCATAGCTCATCACTCACAACGAGGAAATTGCAGACCTCGACGTTTCGATAGACGCCTAGCGCGTACATAGCCGATGTCTCCATATCAACTCCAAGGACATCACGCAGCCGATAATTCTCGATCGTCGTCACCATCTCCCTGTAGGGAGCGTCCGTGGTCCAGATCGGACCCGTGTACGCTACAACGCCCTTCTTTACTCGCGCCTTCTCAAGCGCCCTTACCAGACGCTGAGCTGGGCGAATCCCGTCATCACTCGCCAGATAATGAGGCGATGTCCCCTCTTCCCTGATGCAAGAAGTTGGGATGAAACATGTCCCGATTGGCGCCTCTGGCTGAATGCTCCCTGCAAGTCCAAGCCCTAGGAAGGCACGAGCCCCGCAAGCAATCAGCTCCTCCATAACCAGTACCGTTGCAGGAGCGCCCAGAGGAAAACTGGCGAAGGATACATTGTGGGTTCCAATCTTGCCATTATAGAGCGGGAACCGCGGCGCCCACCACCAAGACGGAGAGTCTATGGCACCAGTAGTCTCGGCCATAGACTTGACAGCGCCAAGGTCCCAAGAGCCAACGACGATAGGAGCGACACCGAGTTGCTCGATAGAAGCCTCACGCTGGGACGCTTGGTATTCCACGGCCATATGCGGCGTGAAACGCTCGCTCATAGGGTGAAGAAAATCGCTGCCCATGATAGGCTTTGCGAGAACTGTTTTTCAACTTCCCGCTAACACAGGCGTTTCTAGAGAAGACTCATTCCAAATGAAACTCGCGGTACTCAGCGACTTTGACGGCACGGTCACTCTCAACGACACGTTCAAGAATGTTGCAGAGAAATTCGCTCAAGGAGATTGGCGGGCGGTTGACGAGCAGTACGTCAAGGGAGAAGTAACACTGGAAGAATGTCTCCGTACACAGGGTGCGATGGTAAGGGTCTTAGAATCCGAGATTTTGGACGAGCTGGACAAGGTCACCCGATTCAGGCCCGGCTTCGATAAGCTGATCGAATACTGCAAGACTAACAAGTACCCGCTTGTCTTGGTTAGCGCGGGTCTAGACTTTGTCATCAAACACTTCCTGAGAAAGATGAACTGGCAAGGTCAGGTGGGACTGTATGCTTCAAAGGCTAACTGCACGCCGACTGGTATCATCTTCGATTTTCCCAAGCCAAAGAACCGCAAGTCGGTGAACTTCAAGGACGATATGGTAAGGTATTACAAGCAGAAGGCTGATACGGTCGCTTACATCGGAGATGGGAGGTGGGACCTCCATGCGTTGAGGAACGCGGACCGCCGATTCGCTATCAAGAATTCCAAGCTCGCAGAGCTAAGCAGAGAACAAGAAATTCAGGTGACACTGATAAGTGATTTCCAAGAGGTGGTGAAATCTCTTCAGAGGCAAATGTCCGAACGAGATTCATGGCATGGAGAGGGCGAATAGCAAACGTCTCCGTTCGGTCCTTTCTATTGCGTGTTCAGATGGGACCTGTCCAAGTTTGATTATCCGAATCCTAGTCAGACCGCAGAAATAAGAATTAGGCTTGCCTCAGAGAGCGAGATCGGCTCAGCGGCCGAAGTATGGTATGAAGGTCTAGCCGAGGAAGAAGGTTCTCCCTGGGCGAACTATCTGAAGAAATGGACGCCCGCAACCGCAGCAAAATGGTTTCTTGACTCGAAGAAACGACTTAGCGCGAAGATGTTGGTCGCCGAGAGTAGTCGGAAGATTGTTGTAATCAATGGGATAATCTCCGAGAGAAACTCAGGCAAAGGCCGGTTCTTCACCGGAATAGTCGTCTCGCCTAGCTATCGAAGGCAAGGAATCGGATTGCTAATCCTGCACAAGACTCTCTTGGACCTGAAGAGGGAAGGCCTTGCATCGGCAGAGGTGGAGACCATTCAAGGGATCCCTGCAGCGAAATATCTCTATCCAAAATATGGAGGGATGACTCTCCAAGTTCTTGCTTAGCCAGTTGTTGGGCGGATTTGTTTTACGAACCGGACAAGTGAACGCATGCGAGGTCACCAGTCCTCGAGCTAAGACTCGCTCTGCAACTCCTGTTTGGTCTTGTTTGCTTTGTCTGTGAGGATATCTATCGCGTCTTCTAGCCTCTTGCATTTTTCCTTCTCTGAGAAGAGAGCTGCAAGTAGCTCATTGATCTTGCCGAGTGCATAATCCATACTTCTATTGATCTGTCCCAGCGGGACATAGTCTAGGCGGCGGGGCATGGTCGCGAAGAGCTGTCGTTGGGCCGCGTTTATCTCGCTCATCTTGGCGTTGTCGGTGGCGCCGAGCCAGGTTACTTCTCGCGCGGTTTTCAGACTCTCGTACAACTGGTTTTGTAGCTCGATGTAGGCGTTCCAGTAGACGAGCCAGGATTCGTTGAATTCGGCAAACGTCTGCTCGATCCTCTTGCTTTTTTCCGCGTTTGAACCGATTGACAAAGGTGATGATTGAAGAGACCGTGTCCGGTAAATGTGTTGCGGGGTGGTAGCGACTGTTTATGAGTAGCGATGCATAGTCCACCGGTTGGTAATCTTAGTGGAACATGTTTGCGACAGGTGTGGAGGTCAGTTCGAATACAGCGAACTCAACTCTCAAGAAAAACAGATCCTCGACTCATCTGGCAAATGGAAGACGGAGCGAAGCTATCGGTGCTTCGACTGCGAGAAAGAAGCCTTACTGGGACAGGGTCCCGCTTAGAAATGCGCGAACGCGCAAGCAGATCGCGAATCGAACTATTTCTTCCTCAGAGCCGCCGACTCGACCTTACCGTGGACCCTGACAGTTCCGACTCGCAAGGATGAGGTTGCGAGCTCCATAGTCACATCGAAATTGAAAGCATAGTCTTTTTCAGCC
>VBBR01000146.1 GCA_005881615.1 Candidatus Bathyarchaeota archaeon | reverse complement strand
TCCGATTTCTCCCCCGCAAATTTCGCTGGCTTGAGGTTCACCAGGAATGCCACTCTCTTGTTCATCAGTTCCTCCGCCGCGTAATAACCAACGAGGCCGGTTACAGTTTGCCTCTTCCCCTGAGGGCCAAAGTCCACAACAACCTTGTAGAGTTTCTCAGTTCGCGGAACGCGCGAGACCTCCACAACTAGCCCAACTCGGATCTCGAGTTTCTTGAATTCGTCTATTGATACTTCTTTCGCCGGATCATCCATAGTCTTACCAAAAAGACGGGCGGCTTTTATGGTTTGGAGAATGGCTACGCCTTGGCCTTCGGTCCAACGATCACACTAGAGGTCCGTGACGGCTGTAGATATTTCCCAGCCATTTCTTGAAGTTGACTTTTGTTGATCTTCCGGAATAGCTGACGCCGCTTGGCGAAATAGTCCAATCCCAGTCCGTAGTGGACGAGATTATGGCTTGTCCTGGCAACTCCCTCGGTTGACTCCAGTTCCATCAAGGCAGAACCGGTCTGGTTCTCTTTGGCGTCATCAAGCTCCTGATCCAAGACTGGCTCATCGATAACCCGCTTGATCTCTTCTTCCATCAGCTTCTTTGCACGGTCCACGTTCTTCGGGTTTACCCCCGCAAGGGCGGTCCAGTTCCCGCCTTGGAGTCCAGCATTGAGAAACGATGTGCACGAATATGCCAGTCCTTCTTTGTCCCGCACCCTCTGTCCAAGCCTCCCCATGAAACCCAGTTCGCCGAGTATTGCGTTCAACAGGTTCAGCGGCTCATAATCCGGATCTAGTCTATCCACACCCAGTGTTCCCATCAGGATTTCTGTCTGAGCTTTGTGAGCCATCACAATCTCTTTCCTTGTCGGATTCGGCCTCGTCCCAGGGAGGGTCTTCAATCTTGAAGAGTCTTCTCTCTCACCGAAGGTGCGACCACTCCACTTCAATGCCTGGTCAGGTTTGAATTGTCCCGCGAATGCTAGAATAACAGGAGCCTTCGCTACACTATTATCAAAGAAATCGACCAGACTTGTTCTCTCGATCTTCTTGACACTCTCTGCTGTTCCGAACCTGTCCTGACTGTAAGGATGGTTCTTGGGATAGACCCGCTGAAGCAGCTCACGTATTCCTCTCCTCGTCGGGTCATCGTCTCGTAGCCTGATGTCCGTCAGCAGTTCTTCTTTCTCTTTCTCCACGTCTCTCCGGTCAAAGGAGGGTCTGGTCAGACACTCTGATAGAATGTCCAGTACTCTCTGCATCCAAGGGCTCGTCATTCTAGCCTGGAAGGAAATCGCGTCAAGTGTGTTCCGGAAGCTGATAGCTGCTCCGACGGATTCCAGAGAATCGGCGATCTTCTCCGGACCAAGTTTTCGTGAGCCGCGAATCAAAAGCCTGGTTGCAAGTTCTGCAATTCCATGTTGGTTCTTGGGNNNNAGTAGACATCTTACTCCTCTGGCTATCGAGTGTTCCTCGACGAGTTTTGGAAGGTCGGAATCAATGCCCATGGTCGTTCCTCACACCTATGGTCCTACAGACTGTTCTGTTCTCTATCGTCAGATATTTCCGGGCGACTTCAGAGACCTTCTCAGCGGTTATCTTCGACAGCTTCTCGACCAGCTTCGTCATCGTCTCAAATGAGATGACGAGTTCGAAGATTCCTATTACAAATCCTTGTCGAGCGACACCGTCAAACGTGTATGAGTACTGCGAGCGGATCTGTGCTAATGCTCTGTCCAGCTCATGTTTGCTCGGCGCCGTGTCCTTTATTCTCTCGATCTCCGCGAACAAGAGTTTCTCCGCCTTGTCGACGTTGACCCCGTCCCAGACGGTAAGGTCGAGAGCGAACACCGAAGGATCGATAGTGGGAAAGAACTCGGAGGAAGCTTGAGTCGCGATCTTCTTCTCGACGAGCGCCCTGTAGAACCTGGCACTCCGGCCTGATGTCTGCCCTGGGCCGAATGCGAAGAGCCTGACTCCGCTGAGAACGGCGTCCAACATCATTAACCCGTAAACATCTTCGCTGCCGAATCCCGGCGTGTGGTATGCGACTTTGATGTAGTCCGCCTCCGATGGGATCCGCAACTCTACTCGTCTTTCGCCTGCCTGGGTAGGCTCGACGATGTTGGGTTCAGGCGGCTTTTCTGCCCTCGAGAGGGGCGCGAAGCTTTCCTCAATCTTGGGCAGAATCTTCTTCGGGGATAAGGGCCCCGCAACGACTAGCATGGCATTGCTCGGCGCGTAGTATCGCCGGTAGTGTTCGAAGAGGTCGTCTCGTGTTATGCGTTGAAGGTCGGGTTTTGTCCCGCCTTCCGACCACCTGTAGGGATGGTATCGGAACGCTGTGAGGAAGAGTTCTTCGGTGGCCTGAAACTCTGGATCGTTTTCGTTTCCCTCCCGTTCCGACATCACGACTGATCGCTCTGATTCGACTTCGCGAGGGTCGAAGGCAGCGTTCATCATTCTCTCCGATTCGATCAGCAATCCTGTCTCGATGTGATCCGCGGGAAGAATTTCGTAATAGGCCGTGAAGTCTTTCGATGTGAATCCGTTGTATTCGCCTCCGACTCTGCTGACGAGGCGTCCGATGTCTCCCTTTGCAAGCTTGCCTCCGCCTTTGAAGAGCATATGCTCTACCCAGTGAGATATTCCAGTGACGCCGGGCCTCTCGTTTCTGGAGCCCACTCGGTAGATAGTCCAACAACCGGCTACAGGGGCGTTTGGGATTTCGCGAATGAGCACCTTCAATCCGTTATCAAGCGTTGACCTCGTGACCTGAAGTTCGCGTGGAATAGATACGGTAGTTTCCATTTTCTCGGCCTCTTGGTTTTTCCCTGAAATAGAAGCTGACTGAGTTTCAGTGCGATAGTTATTCCGTTTTTTCGTTTACGCCTGCGAGTTCCTCGTACTGACCCTTGCTAATAGCGTCCATGTCGAGAAGTTTCTGTGCCACAGTCGAGATTCTTGCCACAGAGTGTAGCTTGACCCCTTCCTTCAAGAGATGCTGTTCTCCTCCTTCCTGTCTGTCAAGAAGGACGAGAGCATTCTCGACGACGCCGCCCTCACCTCGTATACTCTGGAGAGCAGTCAGAATATTCTTGCCAGTTGTAATCACGTCATCGATGAGCAAAACCTTGTCGCCCGGAGTTAGGATTCCCTCGACACTTTTCTCTCTTCCGTGTAGTTTGATATCCTTCCGCGTGTAGACGAGGGGCTTGGCTAACGCGTAAGCTAGAACTGAGGCCCACGGGAGCCCACCCGTAGGGATACCGCCGATCTTGTCGATTCCCTCAATGGACCTTGCATTCTTGGCCAAGAGGTCTGAGCAAGTGTGGAAAGCATCTGGAAAGCTCGGAATCACCCGGAGATCCAGATAGTAAGGACTAATCCTGCCTCCTGACAAAGTGAACATTCCAAACTGTAATGCTCCAGTTCTCACCAGCATCTTGGAAAAATCATCTTCAATAGAACGTGGCACCTATTGTCCCGCCAATCCCTCTCTTGACGTCAGAACACGCGGGTAGCCATTGCGCATGAGCAGTCGGGTTCAGGTATAGCGATTTAAAGCCAAGCCCGATTCACCGCCCAGTCGGGGAAAACATTGGAACTCTGGATTCCATACGGCGAGACGGAGATCCCGATCAGAGTTCCGGACGACAACTTCTACAAGATTCTCGAACCCAAGAAGTCCCCGCAGACGGATACTTCCAAGCTGATCCAAGAATCACTTAACCATCCGGTCAATGATTTCCAGCTTTCAAACACCCTAAAACCGGGAACCACTGCGGGAATATTGGCAGACCCGATCTTACCGCTTCGCGTTCAGAATCAGGCGATAGAAATTCTCAAATCGAAACTGGGAGAACTAGGCGTCGACAAGATCCGACTCTTCCTTCGTCATCGAACCTCAAATGTTGAATCCCGACCCGCCCAGCTGGAAACTCCCCTCAACATCTTCGATCCACGGGACAAGACATTCACCGAGTTGGGGAAGACCAGTCAAGGA
>VBBR01000145.1 GCA_005881615.1 Candidatus Bathyarchaeota archaeon | reverse complement strand
TCAGAACAGGTGATTCAAATGGTAGGCAACACACTAGGATCCATTTCAGCGCAGCCTGGCGCTGATCATACAGTTTCTTCAACTCCTTGTCCTCGACAGTTTTCTTCGCAATCTTGTACCGCGCTCGTTTGTCGAGAAGAATCTTGAGGGATAGAGGAACGATGCCGGTCCACCGCTCGCATATGTTGTATTCGAGCTCTGGAACACGATTCGCAGAGCCTGGACAACAGGTGCAGTTGACAGTTTCGCCGCTGAGGTTCTTCTGTGTCATGAGCGTCGGATAGAGACCGGCAAAGTCCAGCTCTCCAACATGATCGTGGATGCCGATCTCAGGCTGGTAGATGAATCCGCCACGGTCGGCCATAACTAGCTCTCCGCTGTTCTTCAGTTCTTCAGGCTGATTCTTGTTCCATGGAATGAGGACGTCTCGTTTGACCGCGTGGTATAGCTGGAGGCTTGTCATGTTGGTGCCGATGGTTGCACGGCTAGCCCTCTGGATTGGCATGATACACGTCCTTGAGACCTCGAACAGGCCCTCAAGCCCGCAGTCGGCGCTGACGTAGGCGTTGTTCTGGTCCACATGCAACCGGCCTAAAAGGCGGGCCGCTGTCTCACGATACAGTATCTTGCCGTAGGAGAAGTAGCTGTGGCCCTGAACCTCATAGACTCGGAGAGGTGAGATGTCTCGGCCGAGGATCAGCTGGTCTAGAATTCCAAGCTCTTGGGCTTTGCGAGCAAGATATGGGAAGATGAAAGAATCGCCACCATGGGTCATGATCACGTCAGGATCCTCGATCCTGAAGGCCTCTACCAATCCAAGCATCTTGTCTGTTTCATCGCCCGAGTCCAGGGCAAGTATCTCTTTTTCGTCGCGGGTAAAGTGGACTGAGGCTAGTTTATCGTCGAAGTTCCGAATTTTCCTGATCTTCTCGGTCTTGATCTCAAAACTGATCTCTCTTAGAGGTGGTAGTTGATAATCAATGGATTCTCTCGAGTCCTTGAGAGTCCAGCTAACTCCTCGACTGGTTTCTTCTGCTTCAACAAAGGCTAGCGGGAAGAGGCCTTTACGATACAGATACATCTGCGGCGAGGGAACGTCGATGTCGTAGAAGCGGAACTTGGAATAACGCCCGAACTGTTCAAGTTTCCTTGCCAGTCCGACTGCTTCCCGGTCTCCATCAACTTCCACCTCTAGTACCCTCGATCTTTCGAGGTTGCCAGCCTTCTCATACCTCTCGACAAAAATAGCGTTTTCAAGCCCAGGACGACAGGCGAGATCTAAGAGATCTCGAAAACTTCCGCCTATGTGGATCTTTGGTTTCCAGGGGTCGGTGAGTCTTATGCAGCTGCCATCTGTTTTCTTCAGCCATACGATCATCTGGCCGGCTTTGTGGTAGAGGTCGAGAATCCAGCCTACATGTTTCAAGCCCACCAGCCAAAGCGAAGATTAGCCTGAGATCAGGTCTAATCCGAGAGAGAGAAGTGAACCAGAGAATGAAACTATTCGTTTGGGGGACATGGGTGTAGCCTGGCAAAAGCCCAATAACCATACTGGAGAGGTGGAGTGGTAGAGGGACGATGTTAGAGTGACGTCAGGAAGTTCGAAAAGTTCCTGGCATAACACTGCCATGTTTCTACTGGTACTTGCGTCCCTCGCGACGTTCGGAACCATAGCCTATACCGTCACCCTCCAAGACATCACCAACTATGCAATCACCTACATTACCGGTCTACTGATCAGCGTCACAGGTATCCTACTCGGCCTGTCAGGAATCCTGCCAATATCAAAGTCGCTAGAAAGAATGAAACTACAAGTCACGCTCACAATAACAACTCTTCTTTGGCTGGTCGCGACTATCATGATCGCCCTGACCAACGGGTTCACCTTCACTACTTCGACACCCTTGCTTCGATATCAGTTCCTAACAGGGGTCGGACTTTTCACCATACTCATTGTATTCTACTCGACCTCGACGATAGAAGCTACGAGGCAACGGCTTATCGCCGCCCAATCAACAAAGGCAAGCCAGCCGGGAAACACGACTGGCTAATCTGGCAAAAAAAAGAAGAGTTGTAGGAATCGTTCTAAAGATGGCGGGAGACTACCGCCAGAAAGCCCACCAGGGCTTCAGCTCCGCGGAAACCAGTCCAAGTATTCCAGCGGCGAGGACGAGTAGCACCGAGGCGCCTGCGCCTCCTGTCAGTACGAACAGGATTATTCCGGCAAGGAGAGTCATGATTCCGCCGAGCTTGCGAATGCCTGTATAGATCATCCAGCCTCCCAGTATGGCGCCGAGGCCGAACAGGGAGACTAGGCCGTTGATTGCGAGAGAACCGATGCTTGGATGTCCGAGTCCGCCGAGGGCGGAGACGAGAACTAGCACGCCGCCTATCAGGGCGAGAACGAAGGCAAGGAGTGATAGTAGCCTGTGCATTTTCAAGGGCATCTTCAATCTCATGGTATGAAAATAGTCCGGGCTCCGGGTGATAATCCAACAGATTTGAACAGGGAAACTGTGAGCGTTCGCAATCAGCGATAATACAGGTTGCAGAGAAGGTCAGGGCTCATAATGGGTTATTCCATATCCCAGATGGAAAGATTATGATAGAGGATCTCAAAGAAATATGGAGAGATGTCTGAGAAGAAACGCGTTCCTCCCTGGGAACGCGCCCAGCTAAGTTTCACACTGGCAGAACGCAGACGTCTCAGAAAAGTCGAAGAGAACGAACGCCCAGGCAAGACACGTCTGCTGGATCTGGAAGAAAACAGGAAACGGCTCGCCGAGATCAGGAAACACTTCTGCCCCGACTGTCAACGGTACATCCGCAGCGACCAGTTGACAAGGGAAGAGAACAAGATCGGCGAGGAACAAGGCTTTTGCAAATGCGCAAGAAATAATCCTAAGACGTAACGCTAGAAAAACTAGCCTGGATCGATTATCAGTATTCTAAGACTTTAGACGCGTCCCACAGTTGTGGCAATAGTTCATTCCAAGACTTTGCGCCTTGCACGATGGGCATCGGAGTCTCGTGCCGCAATTACTGCAGAACCTCCAACCAGCGGACTGCACATGACCACATACCGGGCAAGTCTCCTGCGGCTGAGGAGGCACTAGGAGTAGCAGACCCATTGTTGATGCCGACTGCACCGCTTGTCCGAGAGGAATATGTGCTGCTACTGGAGTCAGCTGGTGGGCGTGCATTCCTATCATAGATTACTGCGTCCTGGCTCAAATAGATTCTTGATCCTCTCGGGGCGCTTTCTACGGAATGGTTCAATGAAGAGATTCGCGCAAAGGCAGTCGCCTACTGCCGATGAGGGTAACACGAGACTTACGATTGACGAATGAACCGTGAGCAAAGGGTCGTGCCTT
>VBBR01000144.1 GCA_005881615.1 Candidatus Bathyarchaeota archaeon | reverse complement strand
ACAAACGATCCAGATTCTCGCGCGAGCAGATGTCCTGACAACGGCAGATTTTGATAACTTAAACAGCAAAGCCATTGGGGCCGCGATTACGGTTGTAGCCGACACCAGCACAACCCCCTACACAGCCTTGAGCATTCAATGAGTCGGTAGAAAAAACCGTCCAAATCTTAGAGGGCTCCGAAGATCAAGCCAAGCAAACCCATTCTCAGCACGACACCATTCCCGACCTGAGGGAAATATTTCGCGTGACTCGTCGAGTCAACACTAGAGTCTATTTCATCCATTCTCGGCAACGGATGCATCACAATCGAACTCTTCTTCGCTCGTGCCAACTCATCCGATGTCAGTCGGTAGGACCCCTTGACCTTCTCGTACTCAGCTAGATCCCCAAATCGTTCCTTCTGGACCCTCGTCATGTCGATCACATCCAATTCTTTCAGATGCTGCTGCAACGATGTGGTTTCTTCGACATCTATTTTCTTCGAGACCTCTTCCAAGACCTCTTTCCTCATCTTCAGAATCTCAGGAGAGATGAGGACTAGTCTCACCTTGTATTTCGCGAGCGCGTACGCGAGCGAGTGAACTGTCCGTCCGTACCGGAGGTCCCCGATTAGCCCTATCGTAATGCCATCGATGGCCCCAAGTTCCTTCTTGATGGTGTACAAGTCAAGCAATGCCTGGGTAGGATGCTCCTCCGCTCCTGAGCCCGCATTAATCACGGGGACCCTAGAGAACTCCGCAGCCATTCTCGCCGCCCCTTCTAGCGGGTGCCTTACCACGAGCAGGTCAGCATAGTTCTCGACAACACGTACGGTATCTGCGAGGTTCTCACCCTTCTCGACAGACGTTCCCTTCGTCTCTGCAAATCCGAGAGCGGTCCCACCAAGCCTCGTCATCGCGGTCTCAAAGCTCAACTTTGTACGTGTGCTCGGTTCGTAGAATAGGGTAGCCATTATCTTCCCATGAAGCATATCCGACCCAGTCTTCGCCAGAGGCTCCATGACTTGCGCCATATCTAGAATCTGGTCGATCTCTGATCTGGAGAGGTCGCGGACGGAAACGACGTCTCTGCCAACAAAGTTAGATGTGGGCGGCATTCCGATTCCTAGCAGAAACGAGGAGTCCTATAACTATCTTCAGAAGCGATGGAACAATGACTGTTCGAGTTCTTGCGATAACGTCAGACCTATTCCTGCAATCGAGAATTGCAGAACTCGCAAAATCCACTGGTGCAAACGCCAAGCTAGTAACTAACGAGGAGGCTCTGATGAGAGAAGCGAACTCGAACCACCCGAACCTGGCCATCCTAGACCTAGCCGCATCCGACTATGATCCATTCTCGTGTGCCCAGAAACTGAAGACTATGGCGTCTCCACCCAAAATACTGGCTATGTACCCCCACATTAGAGCGGACCTTAGGCTGAAGGCTGAAGAGGTAATGATCGATTACATTGTTCCCAACTCAGGATTCCTCAAGACCCTGAAAAGTGTCCTAGAGAAAGAGGTCCAGGGCAAGTGAGCTGGATCGTCGAAGACCTATGGGACACGCTGGACAGACGTCGGGGAGAATACGAGAGTCTTTGGCAAGATCGTACTCTGAGGGCGTTTGAAATCATCAACCCCACCGGGCCAGGAAAGATCAGAAGCCGCCGGTATCGGCCGTAGAAACGTAAGCATTCTGGTAGACAAGAATAGGAAGAATTTCGAAATGATAACAGAGGACGATGCCAAGCGAGCGATTCAACCGCTAAGTCCCCAGTCCTTTGACGCGGCCCGTTTCGGCCATGAAGGATTCAGGGCAAATCTACCCACCGGACGTATAGACTGTCTGCCAAGCGGGGTCCATCTCTGGTGCAATATAACACCCGAGGTTCTGGATTTCCTCGACTGGATATTCGTAAATGGTTACGGGCTAAGTCCTGCGTCCCATGCTTAGGAGACGGGCATGAGCTTCTTGCCCAGTCTTCTCTCAATATCCATCTTCGCCCTTCTCAGCTGCCTAGCACGCTTGAGCAGCTCGATAAGATAATCCAAGTCGACTATCGGGCGCAGGGCCGGATACTCCCAAGGAGTTTTGTTAATCTCGTCAGGATAGATCATGTAACCGTTAGGATAGTGCGTTAGCAGTATCCCTGTAGGGTCAGTTTCGAGGACCTTAGAGAACTCGCGCAGGGTGTATCCTGCCTTCTTGAGCTGTTCCAGCGCTCGATCGAGCTCGTCGCTGGCCCTCTCCAGCTCGGCAAACATTTCTCCCCTGTCGCCATCTCCCATAGAATATCCGCTCTAGGACCCTTGATCGCGAGAAACGGGGTTCCCCGCGGGCATAAGCGTTCTTTAACCCAGACACCCTCTCACCCGAAACAAGAACCCATCCCGCACGAACGAGGCGATAGGGGCTGAACTGCACTTAATGAAAGACCATGTGGGTCCCGACACTGGTCTGAACGTACGCCTCGGGTAGGACACCGGAAATCTGGTTGGCCGCCTTCCAGCCGGTGCAATGGCCTGGTACGATAACATCGGGTCTGACCTTCCTCAGATCCTCTATGGTCTCAGGAATGATTTTCTCAAAAGTTCCACCGGTCAGGTGAAGCCCCCCGATGAAGGCATGAATCTTCTCTACACCAGTGATTCGTTTAGCATTCCGGAGGACATTAACAACTCCGGAATGGCTACAACTTGACACCACGACAAGCCCTCGGCCCTTCACATTGCATATGATTCCCTGGTCGTCCCATATCCAGGGGTCCGGTTCCCACAAGCCGTTTTGGCTTGCTTGCTGGAAGGGAAATCCCCTCTCAAAGCTTGTCACACGCTCCACCTGACCTGACACTAGAACACCTCGGTCAAGTAGGAACGTTGGCCCACGTTCTTCTAGAACCTGAACCTCCTCATCTTCAAGGAGCTTCCTGCTAGGTGGAGGCATGTGAATCTCTGTTCCGGATGGAAAGACAATCTTCCTGTCTCGCCAGGCGTCAGGATGCAGTACAAATGGAAGCTTCTTCCTCCCAACGCGACGGAGCATTCCTTCCAACCCACCGTGATGATCTGCGTGACCATGTGACAGAACCATTGCCTCAACATTTTTCAAATCTATCCCAAGAACATTCAGATTGTGGGTCGCGGTCTCCTGGCTCAAACCGGCATCGTAGAGTACCGATCTATCTTCGCCGTTTCGATGGAAAGTCAGCAGTACCGAATAGCCATGTTCGGCGATTAGCTGTTGTTTTTCCGACCAGTCCCACGTGAGCGGTGGGCGTTTCGTCCTCTCGTCGCTTGGGAGAAGGATGTCGATCGCGTTATCAACGACAATAGTGACGTCCAATTCGTCAACAGGGCGTAGATTGATTGGATTGAGGGGCTGGGTCTGGCTATGGGTTGCAGACCCATGTTTGCTTGGAAGAGAGTTGAAAGGACCGTTGTTCTCGCACATTACAATCAGGCGTTCGGTGTTGGGTTGACCTCGGACTGTCTTCGAGCGAGGACAAGTTTCCATAAAATGAGTACTCCTCCAACAATCGTGGCCAGCACTGGTCCAACGTACCCTGCGAGGAAGAAGCCGAGGGGCGATGCGTTCTGGCTTATCCATTGTTGCATCCAATAATTGGACTGGTATTCGTTTGAAATGGCGACGAGTAGGCCTATTGTAATCGCGAACTGAGCGATAATGATAGTGCTCGCGGCTCGCGATGGTTCGCGACTGCTAGTTTTCGGAGCAACGATAGGTTTCGCTGTCTGGGCGGATTTCGGGTTCGGGATTAGTAGCGAGCTGATTGCTCCCAGCGAGACGAAGATACCGGCTGTGAAAGCTGCCCAGCGCGTTCCCTGCGTAATCGCGTCATAGAGGATTGAAAGTACGACCGGTGCATTCCGACCGAAGCTGGCGATAAATGATGGGTCTATTCCTCCAGATAGTCCTGAATTGAGCGCGGTTGCCAATGCCGATCTTAGCGGGCCGAAATTGATGGTGCTCGCTGCAAGGTCGGCCTGTCCAACCGCAGATATTTGGGCTACGAGTACTGCGCCGATTACGGCGATTCCGAAGGCTGAGCCAATCTGTCTGACAGTGTTGTTGGCTCCGGATCCTACTCCTGCCTTCTGCCAGGGTATGCTCTGCAACACGGTACTCGTGAGCTGGCTAATTGCTAGACCAACCCCTGCGCCGTAGATGACGAGGATCGGGTACAGGTAGTAGACGGGATTGGCGACGCTGATGATCTGGGACAGGCTGAACAGCGCAATGGCTTCAAGAGTCATGCCGGTTGTGACGATCCATTTGGGTCCGAACCTGGTAGCCAGGACACCGGCTACTGGTGCGAAGATGAAGACTGAGATGGCCATAGGTAGGAATGTGAGGCCGGCATTGAACGCCGATAGTCCCTTGACGGTCTGCAGGAATATTGAGATGATGAATACTGCTCCGAACTCGCCCATGGCGACTATTGTGACGGTGAAGAGGCCGTACCTGAAGCCCTTGTATCTGAGCAGGCTGAAATCGAAGAGAGGAATCCTCCCGCTTCTCAGTCGGCGGATCTCGTAGAAAGTAAACACGGCTAGTAGAACAAGCCCTGTTATGATCGAGACCAAAGGAAGGGAGACGGGGTTTGAGGTCGACCATGACAAGCCTCCCACGCCGAATTGACTTGCAGGAACGATCCACCCGTAGGTTTGAGCTTCGATAAACCCGAACAATAGACTCGATAGTCCCAGTGTGATGAGGACGAGCCCTAGATAGTCTGTGGTGTATTTTGGATCCTTGAACCGGGTCTCCTTGATCGCGAATAAAGCGCCGACTAGAGCTGTGATTCCTATGGGGATGTTGATGAAGAATGCCCATCGCCAAGTAAGGGTCGGGTCACTCGTGAAGTAGCCTCCCAAGACTGGTCCCAGAACCGCAGCTGCGCCCGCTGTTGCGCCCCATATCCCGAAAGCGACACTGCGAGCTTTGCCGGTGAAAGTGGTTGTCAGAATTGACAGGGTGGAAGGTGACGCCATCGCTGCCCCGAATCCCTGGATTACCCGGCCCACGAGGATCTGGGTTAGATCCTGTGAGAATCCATCGATGATGGATCCGGCAATAAACAGGGAGATTCCAGTGATGAAGATTCGTTTTCTGCCGAACTCATCGCTTAGTTTTCCCCAGGTGAGGAGGAATGATCCGAAGACCAGAGCGTAGAGTGAGGTGATCCATTCTAGGTCCTTTAGCGAGATCCCGAAGTCTTTCTGGATTTGATACTGAGCGACGATCACTATCGTTGCGTCAATCACGATGATTGCGAGGGAGAGGCTGAGGACGAGTAGAATGAGAAGCTGTTTTCGTTCGATCTTGGCCGATCCTGGGGCCGACGCCGGACTTGCGCCTCCCGATGTCGCGCCAGATGGCTTGCTTTGGCTCTCTCCTGACATTGAAACGGCCTCACATTTGTTCGGGGTAATCAAACATTCCCATCAGAGCGATGCTCGTGACCTATGAGCTATGAAACATCTAAGAACTCGTTCCGCAAGACAAGCGCCTCAGATTGCCAAAGGATCTTCACACAGGCCGTTACAGAATCGAGTCAGGACACGAAGTTCACCTGAGCGATGTCGACCCGAACGATACTTCTGGCTTCGAGGGAAAGGATGAGGATGAGCAGAGAGAGTCGAAGAAGCTCAACGAGAGACTTAGGCAGCTTCAGGAGATGCTCTATGCAGAGCACGAGCAGAAAGTTCTAGTTGTTTTGCAAGCCATGGATACGGGGGGCAAGGACGGCGTCATTAACCGGGTCTTTCAGGGGGTCAACCCGCAAGGGGTCCGCGTCGCGCACTTCAAGGAGCCTACTCCTGAGGAGCTCGATCATGGTTTCTTGTGGCGAGAGCACAGACAAGTGCCTGGAAACGGCGAGCTCACCATTTTCAATCGAAGCCATTACGAGGGCGTTCTCATTGAGAGAGTTCACAAGATCGTTCCTGAGGAGGTTTGGAGTCATCGGTACCGACAGATCAATGATTTCGAGCAATTACTCTCTGAAGAGGATACTGCAATCCTGAAGTTCTACCTGCATATTGACAAAGATGAGCAGAAGAAGCGATTGCAACAGCGCTTAGATGATCCTTCCAAGCGGTGGAAATTCAGTGGCGACGACCTTCCTGAACGAAAATTCTGGAAGGAATACATGAAGGCGTACGAGGATGCTCTGAATAAGACCAGCACGGAATGGGCTCCCTGGTATCTGATACCCGCTAACCACAAATGGTACAGGGACCTTGTGGTCTCACGGATTATAGTGAAAGCGATGGAGAAGATGGACTTGCATTATCCGAAGACCAAGTTGAATCCAAAATCGATAAGTATAGAATGACTGTCGGCTCAGTTCTAGGGTATCTCTTTTTCTGTAACTATTTTTTCTTGTAACGTTTCCTTTCCGGTAACTATTCTTTTTTCGCTAACTATTATGCGACCCCCCTAGGGGTCTGTTTTTCCCGCGCCGCTCCCTTCGTGAAACGCATGGAATCCCACGTTCGACGGCCCTCACCTATTCCTTCTTCCTTCATGCCGTCTGCGGCCACAATTCCCTCGCCGGATGCTTGTAGCCGCCCTCGTAGGGCACGGGGCCTTCAAATAAGCGCCAGCCACTATTCTTGGTAAGTCTTCTCTGATGCGGACCCTAGTAGCAGAATGCCAGATTCCCTCGGCTCCCTCCCGGTATGAGGAGGTTGAGACCATGGCCGAGAGCATAGGCTACGAGGTAATCGACACCATCGTCCAGCATCGTAAGAACCTCCACCACACCTACTGCATCGGACCTGGAAAGCTGGAAGAGATCAAGATGCTCGTCGCCGAAAACGACATTGAGGCAGTCGTCTTCGCCAACACCCTCCCCAGCGCCCAGATCTTCAAGATACAACGAGTCCTCGGCGGAACAGACATCAAAGTAATCGACCGCAACCTTCTGATCCTCGAAGTCTTCGACAAGCGTGCCATGACGAAAGAAGCAAAACTACAGATCGCACTTGCAAAGCTCAAGTACACTTTCTCCTGGGGCAGAGAATTCCTCAGACTCGAAGGCATCCTAGGCGGACAAGTAGGCTGGAGCGGACCCGGAGACTATCCCTACCACGATTACGAAAGGACAGCTAAGAAACGGATCGCGAACATGGAAAAGGAGCTCCGAGATGTCTACTCGAAAAAAAACATGCTCCGAGACCACCGACGCGAACGAGGCTTCCCCATAGTAGCACTAGCAGGCTACACCCAGAGCGGAAAAACCACATTCTTCAACCGCATGTCTGCAGAACACAAAGACACGGGACTAGGACCCTTTACCACATTGTCCACTTTCGCGAGAAGAATCGACCAGAACAATGGTGGCGATAATTTCAGCTTCATACTCATCGACTCCATCGGCTTCATCGAGGATATGCATCCAACAATCCTCAAAGCATTCAACACGACTCTCGGCGAGATATCTAACGCGGACTTAATCCTCCTATTCGTCGACGTCAGCGAGGACCTTGAATCAGTCTTCAGAAAGCTCAACGCGTCAAAAGAGATTCTCAAGAAGATCGCAGCCAAGGTACCCCTGGTCATATGCGCAAACAAGATAGACCGTTCCAGTGCCCAGCAACTAGACGAAGGGAAGAAACTAATCTCCCGAACCTTCGAAGGTGTTCCGCTCATTGAGCTGAGTGCGTTGAAAGGAATCAACACCGATGAGGTTGTGAAGGAGGCCTATCATCACCTCAACGGGTCCTCCTCCCTACATCTAGTAGTGCTCTAGAGCTACCCTCCCCCCCATAGTAGATCCCGAGAAATCCTAAAATTCTTCAATGCCATCAGTTGAAGATGGGATGTTCTAAGTGGAGTTAAGGAAACTTCAGCGAACACCGGACGGCACCTACCTAGTCACCATACCCAAGGCATGGGCGAAACGAGTGGGACTGGAACAAGGATCCGTCGTTTCCTATGAAGAACGACAAGACGGAAGACTCCTCTTATCCCCGAGAATCGATGAGGAGAGACCGCCCCTCGAAGTCATACTGGAAGCATCTCCCTTTGTGAGACGAGAGATCATCGAACGATACCTTCTCGGATACGACATAATCCGCATCCAATCCAAAGACAGCCTCTCCCCAGAGACAAGGGATGAGGTACGGAAAACCACGAAACGGCTCGTGGGTCTGGAGGTGTTGGAAGAGGATGCGAAGAAGATCGTCCTACAATGTCTAATGGAACCTTCCCTTCTCAACCCCGAGCGCATCCTCCGACGACTCGAAATGCTGTCTATGCCCATGCAGATTGACGCAGTCCAAGCCTTTGTCGAGTCCAACACTGAGCTAGCTAACGGGGTCGTTGAGAGAGATGAGGAAGTCGACAGATGGTACTTTCTCTTGGTCCGGCTCGTCAGAGCGGCTATCGCCGATACATACCTACTCGAGAAGATCAAAGTCTCCTCAGTCGACTGCCTAGACTTCCGCCTCCTCGCAAGCTACATCGAAACCTTCGCCGACTACGCAGTAACCGTAGCCGAGAACACCCAGGACAGGATTCCTGTTCCAAAGGAGCAACAGATCTTGTTCCAGAAGATCGGAGCCTCAGTGAATACGATGTACAAAGACGCCGTCGGATCGGTTCTCTCACGGGACCTCAAACTAGCCTCATCGGTAAGTCCGAGGTTCAAGGAGACCAAGAAGATACTTGCCGAGGCTGAGACAAGCATCGCTAAAGCCCCGCGTCCCATGGTCAACCATCTCGTCGCTGCGCTGATAGCTTTGAACAGAATGTGCGAGGTCTCCGTTGACATATCAGACCTTACCATCACAAGATAGAAGGGCAGTTCGCGATAACCGGATAAGCCGCCAACACCCGTTAGATAGGCTCCAGAAGGGTCGCTAGATGTCGGAGGAGAGAAGGAAAGCAATCGGCACCATACTGGAAGCTGGCTTCCAAATGGAAAGCGACGCCTTCAAAGCTCTAATGGAAATCAGCAGTGTGGGCCATCTCGACCCTCTTGTTAAAGAGGTCCTTCGAGTCGCTGGAACTGTAGAGCCGCGGCCAGCGTCGATTAGTAGAGACCTAGTTCTCAGGGCCGCTGAGCACTTGGACCTTTCCGGGAAGACTTTGGAGACAAATCATTCTGGCCTAGGGCATGGGCGTCGTTTTGCTGAAGACCTTGAATCTCGACTGGAAGTAGTCTCAGACCCAACGGGCAAGCTCGGAACGACTGGCTCGTTCGATGATTTTCTCCGCTACTTCAGAAGCCGTTTCGATAAGATGAGCTTGCTCTTCAGGCAGAGAATGGACACTCGAAACGCTGGCACAATTTCTGACGCACTATCAGGCGGGTCAAATGGGCGAGGCCGTTTCATCTGCATGGTTCTCGACAAGAGGGAGAGAGGCGACCGGATCTTTCTCACGGTAGACGACTATGAAGATGAGGCCACTGTCCTCGTCGGGAGGCAGAACTCTACATTGTATGAGATGGCGAGAAAGATAGTCAGAGACCAAGTCATCTACATTCAAGCACGGAAGAGCGCAGGTCCTTTACTTGTCGCTGAAAGCATCGTTCTCCCTGAGATTCCGGATAGAAAACCGGCCCACGCCAACGAAGAGATCTACGCGGCTCTAATTTCGGACGTTCACGTCGGGAGCAAGGTGTTTCTCGAGGACGAGTTCCGCCGGGTTCTAAGCTGGTTGAAAGGCGATATGGGAACGCCGAATCAACGTGAAGTTGCCGAGAGGGTGAAGTATGTTCTGATCGGGGGCGACCTTGTCGACGGGATCGGAGTCTACCCCCGCCAAGAGGTGGACCTAGCTGTCCCGGACATCTACGAACAGTACCGGCTGGCAGCCAAGTTCGTCAGCGAAATCCCAGAGTACATGGATGTGGTCTTGATACCTGGAAACCACGATGCTGTACGCCAGGCCTTACCGCAGCCCGCTATTCCGAAAGATTTCGCGGGACCCGTTTACGACTCACGGAAGATTACCTCTCTAGGAGATCCGTCGGAGGTTCGCCTGCACGGAGTCCACTTTCTACTCTACCACGGAACCAGCCTGATGGATATTCTGAGCGGGGTCCCCGGCCTCGACTATCAACGTCCAGTGGAGGTCATGGAGTATCAACTTCGAGCCCGGCACCTATCCCCAGAGTATGGAAAAATGACCCCTATTGGTCCCGAACAGGAGGATTTGCTAGTAGTGGAACGGGTCCCGGACGTTTTCACCTCAGGACACATTCACGTCTCAGGCGCCGGCGTTTACAGGGGAACAACAATAGTGAACAGCGGCGCATGGCAAGGACAAACAGACTATCAGAAACGAATGGGCCTAATTCCGAAACCTGGAATACTTCCCGTTGTTAACCTGAAGACTCTCGATGTCAAGATGATCAACTTCCAGTGACCGTACCAAAACCCTCACGAGATCTAAGAGTGACTTCGCGCTCCACTATCTGGAAGACAACCAACCGCAAACCCCCACACCACCGTTTCCACTGCAACTCCCCAACTTACTTTGGGATTCGTATTTCTTGTTTCGTAAAACTTACTGGCAAGGTTAACTGTGCTTCTAACCATTTATGCAGACCTGTACATTTTTCTCTACTAATTTGTGCCTAAGTTTGTATGAAGCGTGAGGGTTGAAGAATCTCAATGTCGGTCTTACAGATCTCCATAGGAAAGCGAGGGGTACGGGTCTGGAGCGACTAGTCGCCGACTAGTTGAACAACGACAGTTCTGTCCCTCGGTCGAACGTCCAGTTCCAGAAAGACAATTTGTTGCCAGGTTCCCAATGCTAGTTTCTTGTCTAGAAATGGTACAGACAAGTCTGGCCCTATCATGGACGCTCTAACGTGTGAGTGTCCATTCCCGTCATGCCACCGATTCTCGTGTCCGTAGGGCGCATCTTTTGGTGCAAGTCTTTCGAGGGCTAGGGGAAAGTCGGTTAGAAGTCCGGGCTCATATTCGATCGTGGTTAGGGCTCCCGTTGATCCGGGCACGAACAAAGTGGCCACGCCATCTTTCAGCTTTGAGGAATCGACTATTCTCTGGATCTTACGAGTAATGTCAAGAATTTCTCCTTCGCGTTGAGTCCGAAACCTCAGCTCTTGTGAGTCGACGGTCATGATTTCCCTCTCTGTTTCAGGCAAGGAATTAAGAGTGAAACCTGTCCCTCGCCGGGCAGGTTCAAGGTCTTGTCCAAGGGAACCGGTCCAAAAGAGCTCTATGTGAAGAAGATCCGTAACGGCACGGTTATCGACCATATTTTGGCCGGTCATGCCTTGGACGTGCTCAAGATTCTCGGAATAGATGGGCGTGAAGGGCATATCGTGAGTGTGGCGATGAACGTGGTCTCGAAGAAGCAGAACAAGAAGGACATTGTCAAGGTCGAGAATAGAGAGCTCAAGCCCGGTGAAGTGGACAAGATAGCATTGATCGCTCCTAGCGCAACCATCAGCATTATCCGAGACTATGAAGTCGCTGAGAAGATGAGGGTTAAGCTGCCTGATTCCATCAGGGGGATAGTTAGTTGTTCAAATCCTGCGTGCGTGTCGAACTCTGAACCTGTTGAGCCAAAGTTCAGCGTGGAAAGACAGGACCCCCTTCGGCTCCGCTGCTACTATTGTGTTCGGATAATGGAGAAGATCGATGTTCTCAAACAGTTCTAGTGTGGAACTCTCACCAGTGGAGTCAGAGAAGGCGGTTCAAGAGCTTCAGACCCTATACAATGAAAAACGCGATGCTATTCAGCAGCGTCTGCGAGAATTCAAAGAGATTCTCGATCGCAGTGACGATGATGTCTTTGCTGAACTGTGCTTCTGCTTGTTGACGCCTCAGTCGTCTGCGAAAACTTGCTGGGCAGCCGTGTCCCGGCTCAAGGAGCGAAGTCTTCTGTTGAAAGGAGCGGCTAACGATATTCAACCTCAACTAAATGATGTCCGGTTCGGCGATAGCAAGGCCAAGTATATTGTCGAGGCTAGAGACCTGTTCACCAAGGATGGCAAGCTCTACCTCAAATCCCATCTTTACAGCTTCACTAACCTGTTCGAACTTCGCGAGTGGATGGTCGAGAACGTCAAGGGCTTGGGGTACAAGGAGGCCAGCCATTTTCTCCGGAATATCGGGCTCGGGGAGGAATTTGCGATTCTTGACAGGCATATTCTGCGAAACCTCAAAAGGATGAAGGTTATCTCTGAGGTGCCGGTCTCGATCACGAAGAAGCGCTATCTGGAGATAGAGGAGAAGCTACGTCGATTCTCGCGTGAGATACGAATACCACTGGCGGATCTAGACCTCTTGTTCTGGTCGCGCGAAACAGGCTGGATATTCAAGTAGGGGTTCTGGGGTTCTGTTAAGTCTTCGTCGTCGGTGGATTGACTTAGCTTGCCTCCATCGACTTTGAGGATTGGGGTCGCGTTCTCCTGTTCCCGTTCCTCTACCATTGCTTCACCTGGAGGCCCGTTGGGGCCGAACCTCAGCCCTCCGGCGGCTATGTTTCTAGCCGCGTTCTCGTCCCTGTCTAGTATGGTCCCACATCTGGGACACCATAGTTGTCGCTTGGTGCTCTCTAGGGTCTTGTACCCGCATACCGAGCACCGCTTGGACGTGTTCCTAGCAGGAACGTAGAATACCTTCACTCCTTCCCATCGCGCCTTGTACTCTATCTGTCGTTGCAACTCTCCATAGCTCCAGCTGTTCATCCTAGCCCGACACTTTCTGCCTTGGAAATTGCCTTTACGATAGAGTCTCCTCATCCCAGTTAGCTTCTCCATGACAATTTCAAACTGTTTTGTCTTCGCCTCTGCAACTATGTTCTTGGACACCAAGTGGAGCAGTGGTTGAACACGGTTACGCTGCTTCTCTCCAAGCTTGGAGAAGACTCGTGTTCTTAGTCTGAGGTCGTTCCTCTTGAACCGGCTCGCCCCGAGTCTGTAGTAGCTGAGGATGTCACGGCTTAGACGATGATACGATCTCAACGATAGAG
>VBBR01000023.1 GCA_005881615.1 Candidatus Bathyarchaeota archaeon | reverse complement strand
CACCGCTCCTATATCTTCTGGCTTTGCTGTGCTCAACCATAACGACCAGGAAGCGCCCATGGAGAAGCCTACAACGCCGATCTTCCGGCCTGATTGTGACGCTTGAGATCGCAGATAGTCCAGTGCGCCGAGAACAATTGCCGTCTCGAGTCTTCATCGATTTTCGACATCAATTCTTTCGCTTCGCCAACGGTTTTTGCAACCTTGCCTCCCTGAAGGTCGGGCGCCAAGGCTAGAAAACCATGCGAGGCTAGTCGATCGCAGAAGCCCTTGAAGAAATCGTTCAATCCCCACCAGGCGTGCAAGACAATCACTCCGCCTCGGGGCTTCTCCGGCAACGCAAAATACCCAGTCCCCCTGGCTGTCTCGGTCTTGAACTCAACCCTTCGACTCGTCTGCTTCAAAGAAGGCTAACCGCGAGTCTCCTCGCGTCGAGAGGTCTTATTGTTTGTGGGCCAGGGCTCTGTTAACTTATTGTTGGATGCCTCTCTGACTTGTGCCTATGAATCATGGCTCTTCTCGTTTAAGTCAACATTAGAGCAACCCATGATGCTGCAAGAATTATCCTTACGTCTTCCATAATTCAATCACCTACTCGCGCATCATGTTTCTACGGTTATGACTACGTTTCCCTTCTTGTCTCCCGTATCAACGTACTGGTGAGCCTCGGCCATTTGTTCCAGAGGATAGCGTCTATCTATCACCGATTTTATCTTCCCCGCCTCAACAAGCTCCTTGAGGCTCAGCAAATCTTCAATCGTTTGACCGGTCGCTCCAAAGATTACCTTCTTGCTGCTCCGCCACGAAACCCAGCGCCCAAGAACCATGTGCGACAGTCTAGGATTCCCTAACAGATAACGCCCATTCTCATTGAGAGACCGTACACTCCGTGAAAACGAACTCTTGCCTATCACGTCGAAAATCACATCGTAAGTCTCACCGTTCTTCGTGAAATCTTCTCTCGTGTAATCGATGATCTTGTCTGCGCCAATCGAGCGCAACATGTCCAGCTTCCCCGCGCTGTCCACACCAGTCACTTCCGCTCCATAGTTCTTGGCAATCTGCACAGCGAATGTACCAATGCTTCCACCCGCACCATTGATCAGGACCCTTTCTCCACTCTGGACATTTCCTCGTCTCAGCAATCGCCAGGCCTCAAGACCCCCCACGGGAAGGCAGCCAGCTTCTTCATAGCCCATATTCGCCGGCTTGATCGCCAGCACCCCGTTTTCCGGCAGGCAGCAAAAACCCTGTCCCCTTTCTTGAACCGTCTAACAGCGTTGCCGACTGCTTCAATTTCCCCAGCTAGCTCCTGCCCTAGTATCTTGTTTCTTGGTCCCCTGAAACCAAATCCCGCTTGCACAAGGAGCCGATACAATATAGGAAATTTGAGACTGCGCAATCCACAGTCCCCAGCTGTTACTGTAGTCGCGTGGACTCTTATCAGAAGTTCACTTTCCTTTGGAGAGGGCCTCTCGATCTCTCTGAGCTGAAGAACATCCGGCGTCCCATATCTTGTGCATACTATCGCTTTCATGTGAGTAACTCGTATTGCTCGAGAACCCGGTCTTACGTTTGCCTTATCTTGTTTTTTTGGGACCCGGAAGATCGCATGGTTGTCGCATCGGTCAGCCTTGTCCTCCCAGCATCGCAATGATCGGAGCCATCAGCGATCTCTCTTCCTATTGACTCAATAGCCTTGATGGTAATCTTGATCATTCGTGTCATACCATCATTCCTATCATAGCCAGCTTGGTGACTATCTGCGGGCTTACGAGACAGCGCTCGAAAGCATTCTTCGGGAAGGGTCCGCGGCCGCAGGCTTAACTAATCTAATACCTGTCGAAGAATCTCGTCAATCCTTGGGTCCCAGCCATATCGAGAACCCCGCCCTGATCGAACGATTCGTCAAGCTAATCCCTCTTCCCGATCCGTTGGCCGCCCTCGTCTGGTCGCTGTGATCCCGAGCGGTCCTGTGTTCTATATCATCCAGTACCTAGTGAGTGGAGGGTATCCCCTTTCTCTTGCCAACGCGATCCTCAACCTTTTCCTCCCGTTCTATCTCTTCGTCACGGTTCGATACTTGCGGCTGAGGGTCGTAGCATCTGAGGCTCCAATAGCCGCGAGGCTGTCCGGCGGGATGCAGGATTATGAACGGGAATTCGGAAGGATGACCCATCAGTCCCGGTCATCGTGTTGACACTACTTCTGGGAACATTCCTTCTGGCGTCATACGCGTTTGCTGGCGTCCTCCCTCCGATCCCTGGGATAATCCTTGGAAACATAATTGTCGTCTATCTGAACGCCCTCGCGTTCTCAACCTACCTCTGGGAATTCCTGACAGCAAGCCTGGGCCTTCACAGGCTTGGAGGCGAATCTCTGAGATTGGGATCGTTCCTGGAGGATAGGATGATGGGGTCAAAGCCGATGGGCAACCTCGCCCTCTCCTTGACTGCAGTCTATTTCGGAGGACTGCTCCTCACCGATCTCTTGTTCTCCACATTCCTTCCACCTTCTGCCACAGGCACAGCGTCGTTCCTCGTCCTTGTCCTCCTCGGAGTCGTCCTCTTCTTCCTACCACTCAACAGCATACATGCGAAGATGCAGGCGGAGAAACGCCGACTGATGGGAGAGGTGGTGGCCCGTTATCCACGCCTCAACCCGGACCCGTCCCAACCGAAAGGAACTGCAACAATGGACGATGTCCACACTCGCCTGGCAAGGCTAACTGATCTCCAAGAAGTGGAGATGCTGGACAGAAAGATCGCATCCCTACCAACCTGGCCCTTCGACATACAAGTCGTCTCCAGATTCATAACGATAGTATTGTCAGTCACAACAGTGCTCTTGTCGCGAGTCATCACAAACTTTCTTCACATATAGTCACACCACCGTTTATCGCTCAATTCAGCGTAGCCATTTTGACTTTGACGCCGTGCTCGTCAAGCCGGTCTACTACAAATTGGAAGAGGCTCTCGTCCTGAGCAATCCTTTCCGGAGTAACAATACCTGTCTCTCTGATATCTCCCCGTCCCACGAGCAGAGCGACAGATGTACAGGGGTAGGCTGTCGTCCGAGCCATCGCCGAGACCCCTGATCGTCGGTTGCAGTGGTCGAGAAGCCGATACCGAAGATGAATTTTCTTCCCCCGAGACAAGCCCTCCACGTCAACCCTCAAGGCCAGAAAGTCCTCAGGCGACCCCTGAGACATTGCTGGCCGAAGTAGCTCTATCGACAACTGCCGCGGCTCCACCCCAACACCGTCAATCTTTACCAGATTTCGTTCGAAGAAGCCTAGGACCCGGAGCGTCTGCATCATATCCGCGTGCCCCGGATACCTCAGCGTGAACTCGTGCATCTCTCGGGTTCTAGGATAACTTCTCGGAAGGGAGCCGAGACCGTCAGTGAGGAAATATTCCAACCGGCCTACGCCAGGAAAGCTGGTAAGACCACGCCCGGACAACGCTTCAACCTTCTTTACCTTCCCGTTCTCGATAACCTGTACAGGTCGGGAGTACTCGTTCACAACATCTTCAAGAGAAAACACGATCTGATAATTCAAAGGAGGTTCAGGCTTCTCTGGAAGACCACCAACAAAGATCTCCACCGATTTCATTTGATCTAGCCTCCTCGACGCATCACCTACACACATGTTCGTGAAACCAGGCGCTACCCCACACTGAGGCACAACCCGACAACCAACCTCCTTCGCCTTACGCTGAAGCAGAAAGGCGTCCCGTGGAGTATAGGAAATATCCACGGTATCCACACCCGCCTTCACCGTCTCAGTCATGAGGTCAAATCCAAGCCGGCCCGGCAAAGCCCCACAAACAAGATCGACTTTTCGTAAGAGCGCATGAAAGCGTGGTTTTTGCAAGATGCTCAGCTTAACAGTCGTGATCTTCGGAACTCTTTTCCTAAGGAGCTTCAAATTCTGTGAGCTAGCGTCCATTGCAACTACAGAGTCAACCCCGTCTGATCCAGCTAGGTCTCGGGCGATCTCCGAGCCGACTTTCCCGCATCCGACAACAAGGATTTTCATAAGCGACTTCTCCGAAGTCAGCGCTAAGACTTCTTAAATTGGACGAAGAACGGTTTCGAATGCTAGGAGACTGTTCAGAGAAGTTGATCAATTTCTGTACCGAATCCAGCCGGTACGTCACGACATGCTAACGTGTGGTTCGACTAAGTTCGAGTCGCGCATCGTCTCTGAACATTTCAATTACCTACAAGATGGCTCTGTTTAGCCCGGAAAATACTAGACGCGATTAGGAAAAGATGGCCTTTACGGCGTCAGCCGCTACGCGCGGGAGAAGAGCCGCAACTTTTCTCTTCTTCAACATGCGAGTTATGATTTTCCCCTGGAAATCCATGTCACCTTCCTCCTCTATCTCGGAAACATTGTCCCGCAAGACAGAGAATAAGCGATCAAGAGTCTCATCAGAGAGGCCGGCGAACAATTTCCGAGCCAAACCCATCTTTCGAAGGTCAGACCCGAACTTCTCCCTCCACAGCGAATCGTAGTTTCTCAGAAATCTCTCGGATTCTTCCCCATGATGGGCAGCTGCCGATGCAGCAGCAATACCAGCCAGTTTTCCACAATAACCACCCATAACAATGCCTCCTCCAGTCGTTTGTTTTACCTGTCCAGCCGCATCCCCAACCACTATGAAGCCGGGCGACCAGCATCTCGATATTGGCCCAGCGACAAGCACTGATCCTGACTTCGTCGCATCGACGGCCGCCTTCGGCCATTGCTCCTTGACCAGATCATCCAGAAACTTCTTCACATTGCCTTTCTTCGATGCGAGACCCACCCTCGCGCTATTCTTCCCCGTCGGGATGCTCCATGCAAAGAATCCGGGTGCTCTCTTGGACCCGAAGAAGAGTTCCACCACCTCACCCTGCTCCTTCATGTCCACCAGCTCGTACTGCAAGCCCGGCAGGATCTGCGCCCAATCAGGTGACTGAAGACCAGCCTGTTCCGGCAGCCTACTCCCCGCCCCACTCGCATCAACGATGATCTCGCTATGAACCTTCGACCCTTCTCCGAGAGTTAGAAGATTGCCGTCAGAGGTCCGCTGGAACTTTGATGCCCGAGTCTTCACCCGGAGCTCCGCCCCCGCCGCGACCGCCTGCTTTGCGAGGAATTGATCCAACTTCATACGATTAAGAATAAGAGCGACAGGAGCTTTCTTCCGAACCTCAATCGGTTCACCATGAGGAGGATAGAACCTAGCACCATGAATCAATTTCTGGCTAAAACTAGAATGAGCTTCCAGCCCAAGGAGTTCTAGTCCTTTGAGACTGACAACACCAGAACAGTGACTCGGTAAGCCAACCTGTGGATGTTCCTCCAGAAGTAGAACCCTTGCGTTTTTCTTCGATGCCTCTAGGGCTGCTTCGCATCCCGCAACTCCTGCGCCGACCGTGACAACATCGTAATGGTCGGAGGGGCTTCCCAAAGGGAAGATCAGTCTTCGAACTCTATTCTAAGCGTCAGACTCTTCAGTTCACGGGCGAGCTTCTTGACAACCTCAAAGTCCACAGGATTCCGCCTCGGCCGCCGCCCGTTCAGGATAACCTTCGTCTCCCGGCTTCCATCCGGAAGCCAGATTGTATTGATTGTCAATATCGAGAAGGGCGTGAAAAGTCCCTCAAGAAAGTCTCTATCATCTCCTCCCTGGCTGAGAACCTTCACCCGTCTCCCCACACGGTCACCCAGATTCTTAGCCAGCTTGGCACCACTCGCAAGGAAAGTGTCCATGCCCCTCCTGTCAACCATTAGCGCCATTATATCGCCCGCCTCCACTGCCTTGTGGAAGGTAACCTCCTGTAAGGTGGGATTCTCCTTCTCTAATTCAGTAATACTACGAATGACCCGAATATCGAGATCGGTGATCTGACCCTTCTTCAGCTTTTCCTCGCAGCGAGAACAGAAGATACCACTCTTGACGCAGAAGTTGTCCAGGATCGTCTTTACCATCGATACCCCAACCCGACCTGATTCAGAAGTATGGTCCTGTCTGCCTTGGCTTCTCGATCCTTGGGAATCTCGCGCCCGAACAAGCGTTGACCTATCTTAGTCGTCTTGAACCGACTTCTACGCCTAGGAAGCCCCTGCTTCATAAATGCATTACCTTCAGGTTCTGTTGAGTCTCCGTCGGACCGCTTAGGGTGGTAAGTGTCGTCGGATAGGTGCTTGGTGATAGACTTAGGGAAAGTGGGTTCGTGTTCAAGCCACATCCTAACTTCTTGCCCGGAGAGGATGGTCCTTTTTCGTCTTGTCCCTAGTAGTTTGTTGAGAGTCTCATTAAGCCCATCGATAGCTCGGTCAAGGTTTCTTGTCAATGGCTTTCACTGCGTCCTTAACAACCGCATCTGTCGCTAGCCTATCCAGAGGTTTCCCGTATTTCTTGAAGAAGTCGTCAAGGCGAATGATGGCTAGTGCTATTCTGTCGTCCCTCTTCTCCAACTTCTTTTCTAATTTGGTAAATTCATCTTGAATGAATTTCAGTAGCTGATCTCTGGTTTGGATATTTAGAATGTCAGGGCCATCGACGATCTCAATGTCGTTCTTCATGTAATGCAGAAATTTGAATAGGTCATCTACTGCCTTGAGTAATTTTTCTGGTGTACTGCTTATCGCACCGCTGACTATGCCAACAACATATTCGAAGTAATTTGTCGTCTCATGCATCGTGAAATAGGAGCTATCAGAATGTGACTCAATTTCACGCATCGGAACGACCCATCCACTAGTGACGAGACGAGTGGCACTGCCCCATCGTTTGACAATGTATCGACACTTAGCGAATGCTTTGACCCGTGCAATCTTGTCTGCGTTCGAGTAGGCCGGTAATCCTGTTTCTTCTTGCCTAGCTAAATGCTACAGTTGAGACAGCGCTATTTTTCCGCGGAAGCTGCTGTTTCAAGATCTATTCTAACATAGTCCTTCGCATTTGGGGCCGATGTCTTCACGGTCTGTGTGTTAAAGTCCAGTATTCGACCGTGCGCCACCAATACATGCTGTCTAAGCTCGCTTTCTGAAGTAATGAACTTCATGAATGCAGAATCGCAAAAAGGACATTCGAACTTAGTCATTCGCGTTCAAGCCATCGGATCGGCCAGTGCCACTGCCTATTTCCTCAATGGCTAGTTTGAGCAAATCTTCCCTATAAGGGCCAATGCTAGCTAATCGGTTTTCACCTGTTCAGGTTGTGATAACAGCCAAATACTGACGGGAGTTCTGACCCGGCAACTTCGGATGGGATCTAGTGAAACTCTTTGAGTATGAGGCGAAGTCGATCGCGCAAAACCTCGGGATAAACACGCCTAAGGGCGCAATAGCTTCCACGTCAGAGGAAGCCCGGGATATTCACAAGCGAATAGGCGGAGAGGCCGTCATCAAAGCCCAAGTTCTCGTCGCTGGACGCGGAAAGGCCGGTGGAATAAAGTTCGCCAGCAAGCCGGACGAGACACGGGACAGGGCAAACGAGATTCTTTCAATGACCATCAAAGGTGAGAAAGTCAAGAAGGTCCTCGTCGAGCAAAAGGCTTCAGCGAAGAAAGAGCTGTTCGCGAGCATCGTTCTAGATCGAGCAAACCGGTGCCAGACAGTCCTCGCCTCAGACCAAGGTGGAATTGACATTGAAGATGTCGCACGTCAAACGCCTGAGAAAGTACTCAGGCATCGCCTCGACCCTGTCTTTGGAATGAGAAGCTACGACGCGCGATTGATCGCCTTGAAGCTCGGATACGAAGGTATCCAGCAAAGCACGTTCTCCGACTTTCTATCGAATCTGTATCGGTTGTCAGTGATTTATGATGCGGAGCTGGTGGAGAGCAATCCTGTTATCGAGAGCAAAGATGGCCGTTTCGTCGCCGCAGATCTCAGAGTGATAGTTGATGATAACAGTCTCTTCCGACATCCAGAATTCCAAGAGAGATCAAAAGAGATCAGCGGAGAAGTCACGGCTCTGGAGTCGAAAGCTCGCGACAACGGTCTCGCATTCGTCGAGCTAGACGGCGACATAGGCATCATAGGAAACGGCGCAGGACTCGTCATGGCAACACTCGACCTAGTCAAACAATACGGAGGGAAACCAGCCAACTTTTGTGATGTTGGTGGAGGAGCAAACGCTGAACACGTTGCAACAGCGCTCCAGCTCATACAAGGCGCCGAGAAAGTCCGAGCCGTGTTCGTCAATATTCTAGCCGGGATTACGAGATGCGACGAGGTTGCGAAAGGAATCGTTGATGTAAAGAAAGTCATGGGTCTCAAGAAACCACTCGTCATACGAATGGTCGGAACCAACCAGGAAGAAGGAAGGCGAATACTCAAATCGGCTGGATTGACCGCCATGGATAAGATGGACGAGGCAGCGAGACTCGCCGTGAGTAAGGTGGGTGCATAATTGGCAGTTTTGATGGGGAAACAGACCCGGGCAATTGTCCAGGGAATAACCGGCAACCAGGGCTCGTTCCATACAAGACTCATGCTCGACTACGGAACAAAGATCGCAGCGGGCGTAACCCCTGGAAAAGGAGGAACGACCTCTGTCGGTGTCCCAGTTTTCGACACCGTAGCTTCAGCGCTCGAGAGGACGGATGCTAACGCGTCCATAATCTTCGTCCCCGCCCCGTTCGCCAAGGAGGCTGGGATGGAAGCGATCGACGCGGGACTGAGCCCAGTTGTGATAATCACAGAGATGATTCCGGCGAGAGATTCCATGATACTCATCGAGTATGCGAGGACCCGTGGCGCGGCAATCATTGGTCCCAATACCCCGGGAATAATTACTGTAGGGGAGGCTAAGCTGGGCATTATGCCTGGTGATGTGTTCAAGCCCGGTAGGGTCGGGCTTGCCTCGAGAAGCGGGACCCTGACTTACGAGATCGCGGCATCGCTAACCCATGAGGGTATTGGACAATCAACCTGTCTCGGCATAGGCGGTGATCCGTTCACTGGACTGAACTTCGTCGACGTTCTCAAGCTCTTCAGGGACGATCCCGGCACAGATACCGTCGTTCTGATTGGTGAGATTGGAGGTTCCGCTGAAGAGGACGCTGCAGCCTACATTCGCGACACCAAATATCCCAAGCGAGTAGCCGCTTACGTTGCCGGTCGGGCTGCTCCCCCCGGAAAGCGGATGGGGCACGCGGGTGCCATCATAACGGGAACAGAGGGAACCGCGGATGCCAAGATGAAGAGTTTGAGAGATGCGGGTGTTCTGGTCGCCGAAGTCCCGTCTGAGCTTCCCAGGCTGCTCCTCCAACAGGTCTCCCCGCTGCAATAGGTCGCAAACCCAGAAGAATCGGCTTCGAGAATAGCCTCGAAATCGGTTCTGAAACGGGCCGAAACCGGTTCCAGAATCAGTATCAGCAACGGCTCGGAAACCTGTATTGAAACCGATTTGAAAGCGTATTCAAATCATTCTTGATAGTGTACTTGATCTCGCCTGAAACTAGTAGTGAATATGTGCCGTGAATTTTGATTTGGGCCGGGGGCGCGCTCGAATCGCGCAGCCCAGAATGATCCTATTTTGCTCCGAGTTCTCGTTTCTTCCAGCGAAGGTTGTCTCCGCGGCAGCGGCGGCATCTGTAGGCGTTCGGCGAGTTCCGTGACCCACACGTCCTACATATCTTGAAGAACAGCCTGTGACGTTGCGCAAGCTGCTTCTTCATCACATCAGTTATCGGCATAGGAGACAAAACACGAGCGTTCTGCCTGCAATATATTATTGCCGTTGAACCGAAACTGGGCAAAGGCTCTTCAAGCGATAGTTTGACCTTGGCTTTCTAGAGTCTCGGAGAGTTTCCGACTTATCTCCTCGAGATCACTGATGTTGAGTTGAAAGACTCTCTTCTCGGGCAACGTTACAGTCTCTAAGATTGATCGGGCCTTTTCGCGGCCGATCTTCTGGCATAGGAAGTGGAGGAAGGAGCTTCTCACAACGCGCTTTCGCTGATTGAATAGTCCCCGGACTAGTTCCTCAAACAGTTCCTGGTTCACGGCCGTATTGACCTCTTTAGGTGAGATTCGCAAGAGGATGGAGTCGACCTTGGGTCTCGGTCGAAATGAGGCAGCAGAGATGTTCATGATGGGCCGAATCGAAAGCGAACGCTGTGCGGCGATGGACAATCTCCCGTAGCCAGCGGTTCCGGTCTCGGCGAGAAGCCTCTCTCCGAACTCCTTCTGAAACACGAGAGATGCAAGCTCGAACTTTTTCCTCGTCAAAAAGAGGATCAGCTTCGACGATAGAGCGTAGGGTGGAGTCCCCACGACCTTGTTGAATGGTGGTAACGGGATTTCCAGTACATCTCCCTCGATAACCTCGATGCTTTGACTGTTCTTGAATTCTGACCGGAGGTGCGCAGCCAGCCGGCGGTCTTTCTCGACCGCTATGATTCGACCCGCCTGCTTCTCAAGAAGGCTGGTCAGGGTTCCGTATCCGGGTCCGGGTTCTAGAACCGTATCACTTGCGGTAAGCTCGGCGTTCGAGACTACCCTAGCGGCTACTCGTTTGTCGGCTAGGAAGTTCTGGCCTAGTCTCTTCAGTGGTCGATAGAGTACAGTTGGTGCCACAAGCTCAGACTGCCCTGGTAAACAAACGGTATTTCGAGTCAGTGCTCAGTTCTTCAATGATTCTCTTCGATACGACCTTCGGGATATCGCTGAGCCCTGTCCGTTCCTGGATGTCCTTGTAGCTTGCAAACGGTTTCCTTTCTCTCATGTTAACAATCTGCCACATCGACTTCTTACCAATACCAGGCAACAACTCAAGCGAATGCATCCGCGGCGTTACGGGCTGAGAATTGTTGAAGAAATCAACGAACCTCTTCTCTTGAGTCTTAACCAGTTCCGTTATCAACGGCACGATCTCTGCCTTCGCATTCGCCGTAAGCTGTTCGTAGCTTATTCTAGTCAGAATTCTGTCAACCTTCTCTCTGCGATCACGGCCTATGTAGATTCGCTCGTGGACCAGCACAGTAGCACCGATCTTCAGCTCCGCCTCCAGCAACGTGAAGAACTGTTCGCCCATTATCTGGACAGTCGGCACTGCCAGGTGTCTCGATTTCTCCGAGGATCGACCGTAGGGAAGAAAGTCTAGAACGTACGCGTGCTCCTCGTAAACATGCCTCCTCTGTAGATACTCGTCTTCGTGAATCGCCAAGGATAGCTCTACCCTTTTCCTCCTTCAGAACATCTTCAACTGGATAGTAGACTTACGTCGGCTGGCGCGAGGATGGTTGAGAATCATTGGGGTTCATTCTGAACCCTGCCTTTTCTCCTTAATTGGGTATCGGTAAGAAGTTTCTATTGACTTAGACGTATCGTTTCATAATTTCCAGAATACCGTTCAGCTGGTCCGTGCTCACGAACCTGCCCTTTACAGTCAATACCGCTCGAAGCTCTTCAATAGACTTTGGAAGGGAGTTCACGATTTGGATAGCGTCATTCCTATCCAGCTGGAGCTTTGACGATAACTCCTCGACAAGCCTCTCACCCTTATCGGCTGGAATCTTCGAGAACTTTCGCGCATAATCAAGGGTCCGGCGCTGGAACTCTCCCAGCTCTTCCTCCTTGACTTTTCCCAGGATCTCCTGCGCCTCCGAGTTGGTCACTATTTTTTCTTGGAGAATCTTCCTTGCCATCAGTTCGACTCCTCAACCGGGGTAATATGCTCCGGTCTAGCGATAATGATCCGGGGCGTTTTCGTCCCGGCCACCTCAACGACGTAACTACGACCACGTTTCTCCGCAACCAATCCAACTCGGCCGTGGTACCGGCGGTGTGGCATCCCCTTCTGAACCGCCGGGTTGATCATGATTCTGACGGTCTGACCCGGAGCATAGGGGATAAGCAGTCTGCCAAGGGGTTGCTTACCTCTGTCCCGTGGCTTCCTGCTGATCAGGGTCCTAGTCTTTGTCCTGAAACCCTTGGAACGTCGCAACAGCCCAATTCTCCGGTGGAGAAAATTGCGGGCGAGGAGGTTCCGTATATATGTTCGCGACATTCCAGTATTTCATGGCCGGGAACTCCGCGAGATTCTTCTTCATACTATCCGGAGAACATCCCACGCTGCCCCTTGCAGAACTCAAAGCCATCCTGCACGCCTACGCGATTGAACACAAGATAGTTGGCAGCTTCTACAAGCTCATTGAGATGGAAGCCGACCGAGCCAAACTGGAATCAATCGCGAGCCGAGGGGCGTATGTTGACGAGATGGGAGAAGAAATCCTTCACACAGAAGACAATCTAGAGAGTATCAAGAGGGAGGTTGAGTTCGCTAACCTAGAACCATTCCTCTCCTCGGAAGACAGTTTTAACATACGAATGCTACGGTTCGGCGGAGTCTCGAAGGAGCTCTCGAGAGTGCACCTAGAGGGCTATCTAGGAAAACTACTTGCAGAGAAGACAGGCGCTAAAGTAGACCTTCGATCCCCAAAGAAGCCTTTTCGTGGAATTCTAGCAGGATCTCTTTTCCATCTGGGACTCATCATGCATCAACGCCCGAAGGGGAGTATCCATCGGCGACGCCCCCGAAAAAGAGCAGTCTTCCACCCCAGCACAATGCCCCCAAAAATAGCTCGCTGTCTTGTGAATCTGTCAGAAGCGAAAGATGGGGAGACCTTTCTCGATCCCTTCTGCGGTGTCGGTGGTATTGCCATAGAAGCCAGCCTTCTCGGTTGTAACGTTGTCGGGGTCGATGCACTTTCGAGAATGGTTCGATCGGCCCGAAGGAACCTGGCTCACTTCGGCCTTGAATCCTATGGCCTCGTTAGAGGTGATGCAAGGAATATCCCTTTGCGTAGAGTGGATGCTATCGCAACGGACCCCCCATATGGGACAGGGGCTTCAACACTCAAGTCGACAACAAAAGATATCCTGGCAAGCTTCCTGCCCCAGGCAAAGATGATCCTGTCTCCTGGCGGAAAAGTCGTATTCGCATCACCGTTGGGAACGGACGCCATGGGTCTGGCGGAGTCTCAAGGGTTCAAAGTCCACGATCGACACGAGCTATACGTTCACAGAAGCTTGACACGAGAGATTCTGGTGCTAGGAGCAAACTAGATGCCCGCAGGTATCGATGTCATCTTCCTTGGTACTGGTGGCAGTCTTCCCACCAAAGAAAGAGGATTGCCTGCCGTGGCTATACGCCGGGATGGAGAACTCTTCCTCTTCGACTGCGGGGAAGGGACCCAGCGTCAGATGATGCACGCGGGACTCGGATTCAACCGTCCAATGTCCATTATGATCTCGCACCTGCACGGGGATCATATTCTCGGATTACCTGGACTTCTCCAGACAATGTCCTCCATGATCAGGGACAAGCCGCTCGACATCTATGGTCCAGAGGGTATCTCCGCGTATCTAGGTTCGCTGCGTCGGACCCTGGGTTTCGCCGCAAACTTTCCAGTGCGAGTCACAGAGCTAAAGCCAGGAGCAGAAGTATCGAAGAACGGCTACACCATCAAGACGACGAAAGCAACGCATGATATCATGTGCCTCGCCTATGCGGTTGTTGAAACTGATCGACCGGGTAGATTTCACCCTGAAAAAGCAAAGCGGCTAGGCGTTCCAGAGGGCCCGTTATGGAAGCAGCTTCAGATGGGAAAGGAAGTCAATGTTGACGGAAAGACAGTGACGCCTCGCCAGATTATTGAGGAACCTCGTCCCGGCCTGAAGATCGTTTATGCTATTGACACTCGTCCTTCTGAAGAGGTGAAAACGCTGGCAAGAGAAGCCGATCTTCTCATGCATGACGGAGGCTTTGCCGAGGATAGGCGGGACAAGGCGAAAGAGTACTTCCATTCGACAGCAAAGGAGGCCGCCAGAGTTGCAAAGGCTGCCCGGGTCAGCAAACTCGCACTAGTCCACATAAGCGCGGTTACAAGGGATGACTCGATTCTTCTCAAGCAAGCGAGAAGTGTCTTCAAAGCAACCATAGTTCCAAAAGACCTGATGGTATTATTCCTGAAGCGCTCGAAGTAGAAGTGCCCAAGCGCATCTTCGCATTCTATTCTCCTCCTCGTTCCTCCCGCTGAGGGGCAAGCCAATTAATCAATTGTTCCGGGTTATCGGTTTCAACAATCACCTGTATTGGGCCCAAAGGCGATTCGCCCTCCGGAGCAGAGAAAGATACGTGACCCGCGTACGCAGCCTGTTTGTTCAGAAAGAAGACCAATCGATTGCCGTCAACAGATCGCCTCAAGACTGATCTCGCCGCCGCCTGGATTCTATCACGCTGAACGATCATCCGAAACCTTTCGAGGGAGGGCTGATCCTTTCCGTCGATAATCACCTTCCCACTCCACTCGTCCAATTGTCGAACTTCGACTTCGCCTCGCAGAATATTCGTTACCGCCTTCTTGACTCTCTCGGGGTCCTCAGTC
>VBBR01000022.1 GCA_005881615.1 Candidatus Bathyarchaeota archaeon | reverse complement strand
TTTCTTAGAAATGCCTCGTAGGAGCCGGCTGAGCGGGCGATGGACTGTAGTTCGTTAACGGTTTGCTTGGTCTCTTCGATAAAGTCTGAAAACTCGTTGTCGGCGACCCGATAGTTCCTCACGTTGAGATCGTTAAGCGTAGCTACGCCGAAACCTGTCAGGGAGACATATTCTCCATCGTACGGCACCATCCTGTCGATGGTGGATTTCTTCAGAATCAGTTCTTTTATTCTCGAGTCTATCTGAGTTATCTCAGTCTGATCTTTGAGTACAGTAAGCCTTTCTTCTTGCACTTTTTGTAGTTCGGCCTCTTTCTTCTCTCTTCTTTCGAAATGAAACAGGATCGAATGTGTCTTCTTCTCCTCCTTATGGAGGGCTATCTCGGCATTTCTTTCCGCGACCACCTCGTTTTGGAAGTTCGTATTTATCTGGGTCAGATTGGCAACTTCGGCCTGGGCCTGATCATAGTCTGCTTTCGGCATCACTGAAACGTATCCATTCGTGCCAAGATAATCCAGATCCGATTGCGGAATTCGTATTGACACCGACTTCGTAGCTATTTGAGAGAAGAATATTCTCGCGTCGTTCGACTTTATTTTCGGTCACCAGTAGTCGATAATCGGAAACTTCTTAGTTATGCTCTGTTCCCCAATGATATTGCCAATTATCAGTTCTAGGCTTTCTCCTTCACGCGCAAGATCAATAACTTCATCGTCCCTCAGCGCCTCTCGAAGTAAGAACTCGAATTGTGCCTTCCTGTCTGCCATATTTCCGAACCTTTTTGAGCGTTCTCGCTCGATCTGTTCGTAAGCATATATGAATTCATAAAGAGACCTGTAAATCTGGTCGTCTATTTTTTCTTGGACCCTCTTCTTCTCAACAGTTATCCATTCCAAGCCTTCGAGGTCTACGAAATAGATGGTGCCGTCTGGGGCGAGGACTGCGTCCTTGTCCAGCCAGACATCGTAGAAGTCCAGGCCACTGAAAGTTCCGTCCTCGTTGCTCTTTAGTGACCTAGTGAACAGTGTTAGGAACGCGATCCCGCTCTTAATGAAATTCTTCAGAAAATCGAGGGCCTTATCGTTCTCGTCAATGCCAAAGAAGTCGAAGATTGAGCTTATGTGCCCACCAACTGTGCTCCCAGAATGGAAATAGATCCTCACGTTGGAAGGAACAAGTCTCGTTTCCTGGACCATCCTTCCCCCGAATCTCCGGTACCAGAATATCTTCTTGACTTCACTCTCTAGGCTTTCCGGGAGAAGGACTATTTTTACGAGGGGCGCGACTCGAAATCCGTGAATGGAGGTTAGGTCGGCCATCTCGGACACTCTCATCGAAGTAGTTGCGTGCTGAAGCCCCTGTCCTCCATATGGGGAGCCTCTCAACCACAATTCCCCTGTAAGGTACCGTGGGGCCCTTTCCTCTGAATTCACAATTCTCTCTTTCAGCGCGGAATCTTTCAAGAGATTGCAGATTTCCGCCTTCCACAAAAGCTGAGGGGAAAACGGGCTAGTCGTGGAGCCTACGCCCTTAACTGAAAGGTAAAAGTCGGTACCGTCCATTTTCAATGAAGATGAAGTGGAAACCGCTCCTCTGTTATCGTCTGTGATGAATTCTTTCGTGCCCAAAGAGTCGAGGTTTGTGAAAGGTCTCATACTTTCCGGAAGGTAGATCCTTTCGAATTCCGGCATTTTGAATTCTTGAAAATGTTTGTTTGTGAGTATTTCGGAAGTCTCATACATATCCAGATTGAGCGGCAAACCTCGCATCTTCATGAGAGCCCGACACTTCCCGGAAATTTTTGGCATATCTCCCGAAATCAACTTCTTGAATTCGGAATTGTCGAGCTGTTCCATGAACGAGTCCGGGACTTTCTCATCCTCTTGTCAGTTTCATAACCGTTTTCAGGTCAAAGGAGGGAGCCACGGGCAGGCCCACCACAAACCTCTTCGGCTAATTAGAGGACGTTGATGTAGATTATTAATCAGAACAGTTCGTCATTGATGAAGCCGTCAAACAGTTCAATGCGTGAGAGGGGTAGACCAGTCTAATGACATCGTTCGGGCAGGCGTGCATAGAAGTCCAGTTCGTTACGAAATCCTACGGTAAGACCGTCGCGCTCGATGATGTCTCGTTCACCATACCGTGCGGGGAAAGGTTTGCTCTTCTAGGTCCGAATGGAGCTGGCAAGTCAACCACCCTGAGACTTCTCGTAGGTCTCTTGAAACCTGATACTGGGACGATCAAGATCAACGGTCACGAGCCTTTCAGCCCGGAGGCCAAGTCGATTCTGGGATATCTTCCCGAGGATGCAACGCCGTATCGGACATTATCGGTCAGGGAGAACTTGGAGTACATCGCCGCTTTGCGCGGAGTAGGAGACGTCCGGGAGGCGACGGAGAGATTCTTGGATGACCTTAGCCTCCGAGAATACGAACGAGCCAAGGTGGGCAAACTCTCCCGAGGAAACGTGCAAAAACTATCGATTGCTCTAGCACTTATCCACAAGCCGAGAATAGTCCTACTCGATGAACCGCTAAACTATCTTGACATCCCAACCCAGGAGAGAGTTTTCAAGATGCTAAAGTCCCTGGACTCGACCCAGATAGTCTCCACGCATATCATGTCAATCGCCACGCGGCTTACAGAGAAAGCCATCATGATCTCAAGGGGCAAGATTGTCTGGAACGGGACCATTGACACGTTGAAAGGTCTGGAGCGGGGTGAGGAGCCGATAGAAAGCGTTGTTGCGAGGCTCATGACCAATGCTGGCTAAGCTCGTAAGGTTCGTCCTCCTGACCAGGTTCTCCAAGCCGCTCCTTGGTGTCATAGCCTTCTTCCTAGCCTATGACATTGTGATAAGGGCATTAACGAACTCCCCAGGATTCTCTACAGGATTCTCCTACTACGCCGTGGGTGCTACGATCTTCTTCATCACTGTAAGCCTTCTCTTCGGGGGACTGTTCATCCTAAAGTCAGACAGAGACTATCTGCTGACTCTGCCGCTGAAGCGTAGAGATCTCAGCATCTCGCTATTCACAGCTCAGTTCGTCGGTTCCGGGATCACTATCCTCTTCCTCTTCGGATTCTATCTAGGGGGCGCTCGAACCCTCGAAGCCACCGCAGTGCTGATTGCAGACCTTGCGATTCTAGCCGCTGTTGTAACTGCGCTTGGCGTTGTCTCGAATATTCTCTCAACCTGGCTCAGAGCAGGGCTCGCAGTGATTCTCGGGCTCTGGTGTTTCTCTTCGATTCTTGGGAATCCCTTTACTCCGGTTTCTCCGTTCACAGGAGACCTCCTGTACGGTAGTATTGTACTGTTCGGACTGGCAGTTGTAATCGTGCCCGTTGCCTTGAGAGAGCTGGCCTATCTAGAATTGGGATCGATGAGGAGTATGTTGCGGGCCACCAGTTCCCAGTACAAGAGGACCATGAGTTTCTCCGGCAGGAGTCCCGTGCGGGCCATCTACTCTTACCATTTGTCCTTCCTCGAGCTGGTCGCGAGGGTCAACCTTGCAGGCTCTACCAGTTACAGGGCAACTCGAGTAAGAACATCTACTGTACTGATTATTTCCAGTGCCCTCGCTGCAGTGTACCTGTCACTTGGGCTGTCCGCATTCGCCGATCTCCTTTCGACCAGACCTGTGGTCCTTATCCTGCCCATTCTAATGGGGGTCATCACCCTAGTCTTGATGTCTCAGGCAACGTTCTCGAACGAAAGGGGCTGGCTGGCTTTTACAGCGATGGACCCAGCGGTATACCTGCGACATCTTCTTCTTTCGAGAGCAGTCTCGACGTTGGCGATAATAGGACCCTTTGGCATTGTAAATAGTGTCCTCGCGTTTCTCGGGGTTTCAGAAGGTGTGAACTCTTCTATTGTGCTCCTCATCACGGTTCCTTCCGCGTCGATACTAGCAACGTACTTGGTAGCGAGGATGGGGGCTGTGCAACAAGTGAAAGAAGAGGGCATGATGCCCGGACAGTTTGATCTGAAACAATTTCTTGTCATCATTCCTATCTACATCATGGTTGCACTCATAGCGGTCTCTGAGATTTCATTGATAGGCTCCATCATCATTGCAACCGTCGTAGGGATACTCGCGCTCCTCATGATGGCAAGCAAGAGCGTCTGGCGAGGAATCGCGTATCGTCTCACCGAGCGAGGATTCGTCTGACCCCAATCTCCTAGAGTCCGTCTTTGAGTTAATCCGTGAACTCGAAATGTCGGCAGCTCTGAGGAGTCACGTCGACGAGAACGAACTCGTTGCTAATCTTTCATTCATCGGGAGAGAATTGAGTCATCAGAAGGTTTTTCGTGATGCTTCGAACACGGACTGAGCTCCTGTTGGACCCCGCACCACCGAAGCCTACCAGACTCGCAGTAGTGGTCGTCTGCGTACTCATCCTCTTGATCGTGCCTCATTTCTTGCCGCAGGTGCAGGGAACCACGTCGCCGGTTACGCCTGTTCTTACCGGTCTAAACTTTCCCGTCTCCCTGAGGTTTGCACCAGATGGTCGAATATTCTTCACGGAGAAAGACACCGGCAGTATACGGATCATTCTTCAGAACGGAACTCTCCTAGCAACGCCCTTCGCGACAGTCTCACCCATCTTTACAGACGGCGAAGCGGGACTTCTAGGCATAGCCCTGGACCCATCTTTTTCCTCCAACGGCTACGTCTATGTTTACTTCACTGACCGCGATCCTCAGAATTACACGCACGGGCATATTCGACGCTATACGGCAACCGGCAATACGGGCGGAGATCCAGTCAGCATCTTCAATGTGACGAGCTCTGCTCCAGGCACCATTTACCATAATGGTGGTTACATCAAGTTCGGACCCGACGCCAAACTATATGCGCAGGTCGGGGAATTTCATCAAAGTTCACAGGCACAGAACCAGGGAACGATGGATGGAAAGATGCTCCGGATGAACCCGGACGGTTCCGTGCCGACTGACAACCCGTTTCCTGGGAGCCGAGTATGGGCTTTGGGGGTACGCAACGCATTCGGCTTCGACTTCGACCCGTCAAATGGCAGACTCATCGCCACAGAGGCCGGTCCTAGCAGCAATGACGAGATCAACATCATAGTCAAAGGCGGAAACTACGGCTGGCCGACTTGCACCGGCCCATGCAGTCCACGCAACCCCTCCTTCATCGATCCAATCGTAGACTTCAACCCAATCGTTACTCCGACTGGAATTGTCACCGTTGAACCGAATGTCTACTACTTCGGTGAATGGAACACTGGCAATCTCGTTCGACTAAACCTGACCTCGACAGGCTCAGTCGTCTCCATGACTCAGGTGTACACTCAGAGCGGGGGAATAATCGCCGTCGAAATGGGTCCGAACAACAAACTCTACTACTCCTCGCCTGACGGAATATTCAGTCTGAATGCCCAGTTCCCGATTCCTGAACCATATTCTCTGCCTAGTCTAGTCGTAATTGCCATTGCAACGGTTGGAGCTATAGCCGCCGCAACAATGGCAATCTACCTTTTGGTCAGCCGTAGAAGCAGACGTCCCACTATTTCCTTGCCTATCGAGAATCTGCTCATGATTCGGCCGCTGTTTTCCCTTGGTGGTTAATAGCAAGAATGTAAGGAAGGAGATCATAATGGACAACAGATTGTTGGAAGGTACGTTTGCCAATCTTTCAACCGCCCTTATCGCTGATGCCTGCGTGCGCCTGAAAATCGCCCTGCGCGTCGCCACACCCGGCATACATCCGTTAGTGCCGGGCATGCGTGTTGCTGGTCGGGTGCTGCCGGCCCGGCATCGAGGAAGTGTAGATGTGTTCTTGGAGGCCATGAAGAAGGCCCACCCTGGAGATGTACTGGTTGTTGACAATGAAGGCCGAAGCGACGAGAGTTGCGTCGGCGATATTACCGTAATGGAGGCCCGCGGGTTGCGCCTAGCGGGGTTGGTAGTTCGGGGCTACCATCGGGATACCAAAGAGCTTGTCGGGCTGGGTTTTCCCCTGTTCAGCTATGGGTCATATCCTGCGGGTCCCCGTCGCCTCGATCAACGCGGGCACTTGGATCTTTCTTCGGCGGAGTGGGAGGGTTTCACTGTCGATAGTGGTGATGCTGTTCTTGCAGATGATGATGGCGTGCTCTTCGTATCGACGACTAGGCTCGATGATGTCCTGAAGATTGCCAAGTCAATTTGGACCATCGAGCGGCAGCAGGCAGAAACAATCCAGTCCGGAAAGAAGCTCTCTGAACAACTGGACTTCGACGGCTACCTAGCAAAGCGTAACTCAGATCCATCCTACACCTTCCGTAAGCATCTACGGGAGCGAGGAGGAGCTGTGGAGGAATAGTCGCAGAGTTACACCATCTACCCATACTATTTGCGCCCATCATTCAGGGAATATCGAATTGTTAGGACCCCAGTGCGCTAATCAAGTGAGGCTCGCGGATTCATTTGGCACCAGAATTGCCAGAATAGACATCGGAGGAGCTCACATCGAAAACATGGCGGCCGGGTTCAAGATCATCGCGCCCTTCGCTAGCGGCTGAACGAGCACAGTTGTTATGCGAAGAGCCATCTAGTGGACACCTATTTCGACCTTTTCGAGTTCTTGATTCTAGATTTTGGCCGCTGTAAAGCGTGTATCTTCGCCATGCGACCGACCAGCCGAGCATCATCGAGTCTCTTGCAGATCGCCGGAAATTGGTTTCCTAGTCCGCTCCAGCGGATTTCTTCGGGCGAGGATATTCGTGGTTCCTTTGTTCGAAGGGTTGCGAGGTCACGAAATAGTAGTGCGAGTTTGAAATTTTCTCTTAGGACTTCTGCAAGGCGGGTCGCGGATCGTGGCTGTACCTTCCAACTTTCTACGTTCCGGGGAATCGCCTCAAGATGCTTGTAGATTCCGAGAACAGTGTGTGTTGATTTTTCTCCCCAGCCTTCCAGGCCGGGGTACCCGTCCGCGTCATCACCTACTAGAGCGAGATAGTCGGGTATGGAGCTTGGTGGGACTCCGAACTTTTCTATCACGCCTTCCTCGTTCCGAACACTTCGCGCACGGCGATCAAGCTGTACAACGCGATCGTCGCGAACACATTGAGCCAAGTCCTTGTCTGGCGAGCAGATGTACACACGATCAACCTTAGAGCTCTTGCTCAGGGACGCAGCCGCTCCGGCGAGAGCGTCATCGGCTTCCAGCTCGACCATTGGCCAAACAACGACTCCCATCGCCTGCAGACTCTCCTCAAGCAAGGGGAACTGTGATAGCAGTCGTGGATCGACCCCTTCACCTGTCTTGTAGCCCGGCCATAGGTCGTTTCGGAACGATTCAATGATGTGATCCGTCGCGACTCCGATGTGCGTGATTCCGGATTCGAGCATGCCGGCAATATTGTTGACTACGCCGCGGGTCGCTGCGACCTCTTCGCCCTTGTCGTTGGTTTGGGGTGGGATCGCGTAAAAGTGGCGGAACAGTTCGTAAGTGCCATCCACGAGGTAGATATCCACGCTAGAACAACTCCCACTTCAACAAAAGAAGCAGTCAGTCTTGGATTTCCGAAAGTTCCGTTGTGGCAGAAATTCTCCTATTTCTTCTCCTTCTGAATCTCCTTCAATCGGAGCCTGACTATCTTATTGACCAAATCGTACGGAATTGGTTTTTCCAGGGGAAATCGAAGCGAGCCTTTTGGGCCCGCATATGGAGACAATTGCTTCCTAAACACTTCATTTCCCTCGGGTATAGAGTAGAATCCAATATGATGTTTCCAGGCGCTGAAGTAGACCAACCTCTTCCCGTCCAGTTTGAACGTTGGCATATCGTAGCTTATCGATTCTACCGCTTCAGGCACGGCTTTTCGTATTGTAACCCTCAGCTTTTCCAGAATGGTGCGAACATTCTCCGGAAAGGCTTCGACATATTCGTCGATGGTTTCGAACTTGTTAGTTGGCACGGTTCTTTCTCAACTCTGGGTTTCTTTAGTCCTGGACTCGAAACCAGCTTCACGATTAACCGTCAAAATTCTTTTTCGATCCTACTGGTCATTCCTTGTAACCGGTGCTATAAGCCCATTTCTTGGATTGGGCACTAAGTTTTGGATCACCAGTGCGCAATCGGAGATATAGTATGATGAAGTTTGCGCGCACGTGCCCCAATCCAATCTCCTTTGATTAGAGCCATGCAAGCATCTCAGAATGCTCAGCTACAACCTCGCCGCGCTTGACAAAACCTTTCTTGCTGACAAGTTTCCAGAAGTCTTCTGCGGTCTTACCAGTCTTGATCTGAATGTTGTCCATATATCCCTTCAACGTCGGTCAAGCCATGGTGGCTATGACTTGAGAGGAATACCACACACCATTAAAGTTGAAAGGAAGGGGAATGAACTGATAGTTCATATTGCTTTGACTGAAAGAAAAAGCTGGGACCACACTGGTGTTATTCTAGCATCCGAAGGCTGGCAAGACATAGGATATGGATTGAAGATGCAATTGACAATTGCTTCAACTAACGTTATCCTTCCAAAGGAGAGGATTAAGCTGATCCAGAAACCTGGAATACTCAATCGTCTACGTGGAAAGAAAATGCCAATGTTGGAGGATAAGTCTTGAAGCGGACAGTCCTCTTACAGGAAAATCGGATTTCTTGACAAAAACCCAAGGCCGCCGCTTACAACTTCTTCAGAGAATTGTCCTATTCGTCTGCAAAGACGCTTGTTAGCTAGATGTTCATTCCTAGAACGATCCCTTCCGCAGATTAATGCCGTATTCGAGGTAGGCTTTCAGGCAGAGGCCCATGTGGGTCCAGCCCTGACAGTTCCCGTACGAGCCTTGCAGACCGGGCTCTGTAGTCCGCCATTTACCCTCTACAATCTTCACAAGCGTCTCGTTCGCGTTCAAGGGTTCGAAGCTCATCTCGACAACGGTATCGTATCCGCCGGAGTCTGGTATTGTCCCGGTTTTAGGGTCATAGAGTCCCTCGCTTGCCTCCCAAGAGAATCGAATTAGCCTGTTTCGAACAACCTTCTGCACCTTCACCGGGGCCTCCACAATCTTGTCCCCAACGTCATTGAATTTCCACAAGACCGTCTTTCCCTCATCCAATGGTCCGTTCGATCCACCAGACGTGAAGTAGCTACTAAGTTTCTTTGGGTTGTGGACAGCGTCAAAGACCTCGTTCACCGGTTTCTGGATTTTCGTCTGAACAATAAAACTCAATTCCATATTTGGCATCCTGCGATCGTATCCAGCCATATGTTATATATTTATAACACTTTGTTCACCCCTAGGGTGCCACCCGTGAACATCGACCCGAACAACAAATCTCCGGAGAGGGCGACTTGACAATGGAAGACACGTATGATCTGATCTTCAAAGCACTCGGCGACTCTCGACGACGCGAGATACTCGACTTGCTCAAAGAAAAAGCAAGAACAACCGGAGAACTAGTCGAGCACTTCAAACAGTTGGACCGGTGCACGGTAATGCAGCACCTGAGCGTGCTCGAAAAGGCAGATCTCGTCATCGTGAAACGTGATGGGCGTCTTCGCTGGAACTACATCAACCCGCTCCCCATCAAAGAGTTACATGACCGCTGGATCGGCAGCTATGCGGATAGCGCAGTCGATTTGCTAGCTCGTATGAAACGCGAAATCGAAGGATACTAATTCGACCTACGAATCATGGGTCGCAGAACATACATACACCCGTCGCCCTGAATCTGTCGACGAGTCAAATTGACCCACGCGAGGGCCGCGACCAAGTTTGACATTGTCAACTTGGATGAATTAGAGCAACAAGCGAGGCAACAGCTCGACCAGGCTACCTACGATTTTGTGGCCGGGGGCGCCGGTTCCGAGCTGACTCTGAGGGCAAACCGAGAAGCTTTTCAGAAAATAACAATCATGCCCCGGGTCCTAACCGGAATCAAGCACATTGATCCTTCGATAGATCTTCTCGGGCAGCGGTTGTCCATGCCGATCTATGTTACGCCAATGGCGAATCATGGCGTCGTCCACTCATCGGCAGAGGTTGGAAGCGCGCAGGGCGCGAAAAAAGCAGGCACGCTCTTTGTCGCGCCGACAGGCTCAACCAAGACCATGGAGGAAGTAGCAGAATCAATCAAGGACAGTCCTCGATGGTTCCAACTATACTTCAACAAAGACCCGGAGGTCAATAGGGCGTTGCTTCAGCGAGCCGAGAGGGCAGGTTACTCCGCAATCGTTCTGACAGTCGACCTACCAGTCTTAGGGATTAGAGATCGCAACGTCCGGAACAACTTCACCTTACCAAAAGAACTCAACCGACCAAACATTCCCTCAGAACGATACATTGCCGCAACGCGAAGCCTTCAGACTCTCACAGCCGGGATCAAGGATGACCTCAGCTGGGACGACTACGAGTGGACCCGAAAGCACACTGCTCTACCTGTCTTGATCAAGGGCATCCTCTCGCCTGATGACGCTGAGGAGGCTGCCAGCCGAAAGGTCCCCGCGATAATCGTCTCGAACCACGGAGGGAGACAACTCGACACCGGGTTCGGCGCGATCGAGGCGCTAGGACCAATAGCCGAAAGAGTCAAAGGAAGAACTAGAGTGTTATTCGACAGCGGAATCAGGAGGGGAACTGACTTGTTCAAAGCTCTAGCGTTAGGTGCTGAAGCGGTTGGCGTCGGACGACCAGTACTTTGGGGTCTCGCACTGTACGGCGCAGACGGAGTTGCGGCGGTCTTGGAACATTTGAAAACAGAACTGGTAAACGTCATGCGCCTTGCCGGCACGGCCCGACTCACCGATATTACCTCGGATTACATCAGGAATTCATAGCCGGTGTCCCCGACTAGGGCGTGCTGATTCCACGAAACCCGCCATAGCCTATCTCCCGGTTGGAGGCTCACAGATTTTCTACGAGACTTCGGGAGTGGGCGAACTCTTGCTATTGCTGCATGGAGGCTTAGGGACTGTTCAGGACTTCGCTTCTCAGACGCCCGAACTGGCTAAGCACTTCAAGGTTGTCGCCTTCGAGCGGCCCGGGCATGGACACACAGCTGACACCAACGAG
>VBBR01000143.1 GCA_005881615.1 Candidatus Bathyarchaeota archaeon | reverse complement strand
GTCAGCAAAAGCGTCTTGTCAAAACTATGAGGATCGCCTTGCAAAGAGCCGACCATCACGCGTCCCTTAATCTTCTTGTGGTCAATCTTGATCCTAGACCTAACAGCTACAAGCGCTTTCTCGGCAGCATCCTCACACTTCTCCACCTCAGCCACAGAATAACGTTCCACTCCATGAAGATCAGAGACAATGTTCATCGCATCCGCAATCGTATCAACAACATCGTTCGCACTGCCGCTCTTCGCTACAATTTCGACCGCGACCCTCGCAGCATTCTCATGATCACCTTTCAGGATCATGTCAGTAAGCGTCTTCGATCCGTCATCCGGAATCTGAGCTTGCTCCTCAGTAGTCATAGAAACCCCTCTTCGTTTTCCTTCCCAGTCTTCCTTCTTTGACCATTTTCTCTAACAACAGTGTCGGCGCGAACATCCCGCCGAACTCGGTCTCCAGAACCTTCAACGTTGACAAGACCACATCTACTCCAATGAAATCCGCTAGTTGAAGCGGTCCCATGGGATGATTCGTGCCGAGAAGGAACGCCTTGTCGATATCATCGCGTGTGGCAACACTCTCTTCTAGGAGCTTAACGCTTTCGTTGATGAATGGCATCAGAGCCCTGTTCACAATGAACCCTGTCCGATCAGCGGACTGAACTACAGTCTTTCCCAGCGTCTCAACGAAAGAGGTCGCTGCTTTGACCGAGTCTGGAGATGTGTGTTCGCCCTTGATCAGTTCCACCAGCTTCATTGTCGGTACCGGATTGAAAAAGTGTAATCCCAGGACTTTCTCTGGCCGTTTTGTCGCGGAGGCAATCTTGCTGATACTTATCGATGAAGTGTTAGAAGCTAGAATCGTATTCTTGGGACAGACCCTGTCCAGGGTCGAGAAGACTTTCTCTTTGATCCCAGGATCCTCAAACACAGCTTCCACGACCAAATCAGCGTTGCCGCAAGCCTTTGCAAAGTCTGTGCTTCCTCTCACCTTGGCGTGGATCCGAGACGCTTGCTCCTTGTTGATGTGCCCACGACTAAGGTTTCTCTGGACATAGTCGTCGACCCGCTTCATTCCTTGGTCGAGGAGCTTCTGATCCTGCTCGATAACCGTAACAGCGTGACCGGAAGCGGCCGAGGAGTAAGCTATGCCTGAGCCCATAGTCCCGGCACCAACAACTACGATGTTCATGTGTCTTGACCGATGTTAGCTGCATTGGCTCATAGGGTTTTCCACGACAGCGAGAGGCGAAGTCATGAAGGGAAGATTCTCAGCGTAAGGAGTCACACCGCTCAGAAAGTTAGGAAATTTCTCAACAGAGACGAGAACTGTGTTCTTCGACAGTTGAGCAGGTGGGTCGCGAAGTGTTAGAATGACAGCGAGCCCCTGTCGCCCTTCCTTCACGGTTGCAAGAAGATGCAAGGTGGCGTGTCGTTGATGTTCTGCCGCGAGTTTGAACCTGGAGATGTAGCTGGGCGTGTTCCAGTGTTTACAATCAATCGAGATGATTAGCTCTCCTCGGAATCCAACAAGATCGATCTGCCAAGCTCGCCCGTCTCCCCTGACTCTCACATTCCTCTCGGTTCGAAACCCAGCTTCCTCCAGACATTGTTCGCCGAATTTCTCGAATTCCTGCCATGTGAGGGCCTGTGCGGCTTCTCTCAATCGTCCTGCTCGGGCAATCTCCAAGGCGAGATTGACTCTGAGCTTTGGGCTTATGGAAATCCATGTGTCGTCAGTTTCTCCTAGGGCGTGGGTCAAGACTTTTCTAGCGAAGGATTCTGTGGTCTTCGCATTCGATGCAATGTTCTCCAGTTCAACCGGTTCGGTGATCTTGCTGAGTCTAAGAGTTTCGATCAGGACCCTGACTCGTCCTTCTGTTACAAAAGGACGCATGATGGTTCTTCTAGAATGGTGAGAACGCGAAGGTCAACAGTAACATGCCAAGAGCGAGGATGTAGAGCAGTTTCCTCGAGTTGCTGACCGGACTAATATCGTCGAGAGGTTCAACTCCGGCAAACCCTCGGCGCGAGAAGAACATGAAAGCGAGAATCAGAATGCCGAAGGTCCAATATCCCGCGAAGAAAAGCAGCAGTAGCCCAATTACGCTAGCGACTTTGTGTACTTCAGCACCAAACACCGCCCTGGAAATGTGGCCACCGTCAAGCTGCCAGGCCGGTACAATGTTGAGGAAGGTCAAGAGTGCACCGATCTGGGCGGCAAAGAAAAGCTGACCATCTAAGAGAACACCAGGTCTCACCATGCTGGTAAGTTGGGAGATAATTATCAGAATGAGCGGTTGACCGGGCCAGATGCTGAAATCAATGTTAGAAAGGCAGCCTGAAGTCCCGAGTTGGGCTCCGCATGTCGAGCTCCACTGTGCCAGTTGGGTAGACTGGCTCGCGTTTGGCAATATCCCTATCAGCACACTCAAAGCCGCAACAGCAATCGTCACGGCAAATCCAACCACTGGACCGCTCAAACCAAGGTCGAAGAGCTGATCCCGGTTAGCAGGCGGCGACTTCAGTGATATCAACGCACCAAACGTCCCGATCGGCGGAGGACCGGGAACGAAATAGGGAAGTGTTGCGTCCATCTTGTGATGTCGGGCGGCCGCTTTGTGGCCGAACTCGTGCAGACCTATTATTGAGAGAAGACCGCCCGCGAACAGCCCTGCCTTCAAATACGGGTTCGCCGCAGGATCAACTATCGCGATAAGTTGTTGTTGGAGGACCTGGCTTCCGAAGACACCTGCAGTCCAGAGGTAGTACCCCGCGAGGAAGACTGTTGCGATGGTCCCGAGAAAGAGGCCGAGATTGATGTTCTTGTTCGATGGTTTGACCTGAGACTTCTGGAAGACCTTGATAGTAAGACCATCCGCCGTTCCCCTTATTGCAGCAATCAGCCCCTGCTGGCGGAGCTGTTCCAGCAACCTCTGAAACTTCTCCTTGGCAGGCTCCCGCGTTACCTGAACGGTTGGAATCCCATAAGGATCTAGAAATGCGTCTTTGACCTGGAATTCTGACGCGACCATTGTCTTGATGGAATCGAGCGGAGGC
>VBBR01000142.1 GCA_005881615.1 Candidatus Bathyarchaeota archaeon | reverse complement strand
ACATGGGCTAGGCTGAAGGCGTGTTCAAGCGATACCTGTCGCTACGCCTTCTATGACAATTCGAAGAATCATACGGGGAAGTGGTGCAGCATGGCCGTTTGCGGCAACAGAAATAAGGTGAGAAAATATCTCAAGGAACATCAAGCCTAGAAGATTGTTCTTGGTCCGGCTCTCGATAACCGCAGCATCCACCGATCTCCCGGACGCTTGTTAGCCTAGAACCGGAAATAGGGAAAAGCAGTTCTGCGTCTCGAGACTAGTCAACATACCTTAATTTTCGAAGGGGTCTTCCGTCTACCAGATTTTAACATGGACCGCTCAACCATTCCGTACCACTGATCACGAATCTGTCGCCCGCCTATACATCGTCATCGACCCTCAGCCGTTCCCAAGGCGTTTCCTAGGGACAATCAGGTCGACGACGAGAATCATCTGCAATCAAGGGACATAGACAGAAACGTCGTAGCTCCTCCCTATGAGATCTTCCCAAACACAAGGTTTACGTCACGAGACACAACTGCAATTGACATTCCCTGATTGGTAACGGATCTGGTAACCGTAAATGGTAACAGAACACGAAGCCGGAATTGTCACGTTGGTACCAGATGGGGACGGGAATGTTAAGGATATCATGAGCACTGAAATGTTTTTCACTCAGGAACTTTGCACGATGAGCGCCTGTTCTATACGAGAAGATGCAAGGTCTTGACGTTTGCTTTCGCGAGGTCACTGTCTGTGGTTAGGAGGGTTGCCTTTTCCAGGTCAGGAGAGTGCGATAGCATAGTGGTCCGCGAGTGCGAAGAAAACCGCAAATGACTTTCACTGTTTCAATGGGTCAAGAATTCCATTTGCAATATAGTTCCCGGGTGCAGACGTGTAAATATCGTACATAACATGATTGCCACCATTCTGATAGTGCAAAGCTGTTATCGGAGTCCATTGCTGCGAAAGCGCATCGAATAGCTTGTACCCAACCTGCAACTGCGTTACCGAAATCAGTGCCACAGTGCCATCGGGTAATTGCACGTAGAGTTTCTGAGCCGGGTTTTGATCCACGATCAACGGGCGGGATGAACTCGTGTAGATTTCGATTTGGTTGTGCGTAACTACGCTGTAGAACTGTGTTATTGTCGTTGTCACGTATTGGTGCGTCGACAAATCATATGACAATAATTGCATTCCAACTTTCAAGTTCTGAGCAGCAATCTGACTTCCATCGGCCAATGTGATCATCGTTCCTGCGCCAACGCTTCCCCCACCACCACCGGTTGCAAAGATCGATAGATCGATCTTCAGCGTGTGAGTCTGAGCAGGATTACATGACGGACAAGTGCCAGTGACTGTAACCGTGAACTCTCCCGTTTGGGAGCCAGCGTAAATAATCAGCTCTCTCCAGTTGCAATAACTATACGGTCCAGGAATACACGACGTTGCCGTTGGATCTAACAGCGCGGTCGTCTGGGTCGTCCGAGTATCATTCCACACTGTAGTTGGAGCAGTTCCACTTGAGCAAGTGTTGAAACATGCTGAGACTGCTGTTGACAGGTTTATTGTTCCCGAATATCCGGCATTGCTATCCAGATAAATCGCGTCACCTGGTATTGCGTTCTGTGGAACAGCTATGGAGCTGCCCTGGGCCCACATGCAAAAGTCAGATGGTACTGACCCGGCTTTGGGATTGCATTGAACCCAGAAGTAGTTGGACAACGTGTGTGAAGTAGCGCCTGAGCCACAACCAGTACACGTTCCTAACAGAACCAGTAAGAACTGGCCGGCAGCATTGTACGTTGTCACTCTGAGGTACCTCGTGCAGGTACTGGAAGCACAGGAGGAAGGCTGGGCGGTGGTCTGGCTGGTAGCAGTATCAGCCCAGGTAGCGACAGGCGGAGACCCATCAGTGCAAGATGATTGACAAGAGTTCATCGTAGCAGACAAGCTCACCGTCCCCGAGAAGCCGTTGATTCCGCTCACCGACACAGAGTATGTAATCTGAGAGTTAACGTTAACCGGAGGATTATTGTTAAAGTTAGAACTGACTGAAAAGTCGTTGAAGGAGAACGTTTTTGTTGCCGAATGTGACAACGTACCGGTCGTGCCCGTTATGGTAACCGTGTAACTCCCTGCAGTTGATGAACTACAAGACAAATTGGCTGTGCCAGACCCTGTGATGGTATTGGGGCTGATGAGGCCACAGTAAAGACCAGCTGGAATTGTCGTCGTACTCAAGCTGACTTGACCGGCGAATCCGTTAAGGGCCGACACGGTAATTGTTGAGGAGGGTGAAGTCCCCGCTGTCGCGGCGGCTGGCACGCTCGCCGAGATGCTAAAATCCGTGACTGATACCGAGACGAACCAATTGTGAGAGACAGCACCGCTTGATCCAGTGACTGTAATTTGATAGTTTCCGGTTTGAACCGAAGAGGTCGTGCTGATGGTCAGTGTTGAAGTTGCGGATCCGGCCGGCGACAACGTTAAAGTCGACAGGCTGAGAGAACTAGTGAATCCGCTGAGTCCAGTTGTCGGGGCCGACAGAAAAACTGTACCAGCGAAATTGTTGAGGCTGGTTACGGAAACGCTAGTGCTAGCGGATTGCCCGACGGGGATCGATACGGATGATGGACTAACAGACAAGGAAAAATCTGGAACCTGAACGGTAACTGTTGCCGTGCGAGAGGCGAAGCTTCCGGTCCCAGCTATTGTGATAGCATACGTTCCAGTCGGTGCACTGTTAGAAACAATTATTGTCATTGACGAAGTTGCCGACCCTCCCGAAGGAACGGGAACTACGTTCGGGCTAAACGATACCGTTATTCCCACGAGATTGGGAACTGAGAGAGAAACACTCCCAGCATAATTATTGACGCTACTCAAGGTTATTGTGGACGTTCCAGACGTCCCAGGATAGACCGTGAGAAAGCTTGGATTGGCTGAGACGGTGAAATCCTGAATAGATATCTGCACAGTAACGGAACTAGAAGTGTCGCCGTTACTAGCACTCAGGCTGACAGAATAACTGCCTCCGACGAGAGAGGTGGCTACGGAGACGGTCATTGTAGAAGTTGAAGAGCCTCCACTAACCAAGGTAACTGAAGATGGACTAAACGTCACGGTTGAACCTGAAGGCGACGCCAGTGTGGTCAAGCTTACTGGGTCCGCGAAACCACCTTGACTAGTAAGAGTAATAGTCGACGTTCCAGAACTCCCTGATGGGAAGGTCAACGAAGCGGGGCTCGCAGATATGCCGATACTACCGCAAGCACCGCTGTTGGAGAAGTATACCTGTAGGTTCGTATTCGTTGGAACTCCCCCTCCCGCCGTGTAAGCGTAATAGGTCGAATGCTGAGTGCCAAACGTCGCTTGTATCAAGGTAGAGCTAATGTAGACGGTGGTATCGCTCAGTGTCACAGTGTCCGATGTACCGCCGAAGGAATCGTAGGCCCCGCCTAGGCTCACCGAATTGGTGTAAGTTATTGACTGAGAGGATGATCCGGTAAACGAGCTTCCAGTTGGAGCACCTGCATAAGGGGCTCCGATAGGTGGACAGGAATTGTCACCACTGAGATGGTCCCCGAACTGGGCCCCCCCATCGTAAGCACTGACACCAATCTCGTAATTCCAGCTGTGGCATGTATTGTCAAGATAGGTTTCCTGGTAGTCGAACATGCTCTTCACGTATGCTGACTGAGTAGGGGATGAGATTGTTCCCCAGCCTGATTGCCATCCGATTGTGTTTGTTTTCGTAACTCCCGACTGGGCCTGCCACTGATTGAAACCTACTGCAAGCATTGTCATGAGAGATGAGCCCGAGCCAGATGAATATTCGAAATGATTAGTCATTCCGGTAGTGGAGTGGACTTCACCGATCACAGTCCAAACTTGGGTCCATGTTCTCAAAATGTGTGTCGTGGTTGCTCCGCATCCCTGCTCCTGTGGAATGGGCTTCACATTATTTGGTAATACAGTCATGGGAGTGGTCGAAGAAGCCGAGGAGTGGGGCGGATTCACAAAGGCCGGTTGAAGTTTTAGGGTTAGAGTCCGGGTTTGAACTAGTCCCTCTTTGGTCAGAGAAGACCAATCATGGGTTGCAGATTTGACTGGTAGACTTTGGTCAACTGAGTCAAATTGGGTCGCCGTAAGGCGGTAATGAACATACGGGTCCGCATGGTTGAATTGTGAGAGTGAAAGGTCATAAAGAGACGCCTTCCCGGTCGAGTCGGTCGTCGATTCGGACACAAGCTGTGGCGCACCATCGCCGTCCGGAAATCTCCACAGTTGCACATCGACCCCAACCGCTCGGCCATTGGAATCGAACACTGTTGCACTTGCAAGTGCTTGGCCGGATTTAATTGAAATCATCGGTCCCTCGGTACCGGTCGACGGCGAAGTTTGAGGACCATACGACAAACCACCACTGCCTGAAACGTTCGAATGCGACAGCACTCCGGAGCTGTTTCCTCCAATTACGCAATTTGTTCCAACGATCAATACGATTGCGAGAAGCGCAAGGATTACGGAGAAGTTTCGTCTAAGAATCAAAGCTTTCAATTGAATTTTCGTCGATGTCCAGGTATAAGTGAATTTGGGGTCCTGATTCGCAGCCTAGACACGAAGCAGATACAGACCGGGGTTCCGTTGAGATTAACCGTGAAAAACTTGGAAGACATCAAGATCGGCCCATACGGACGATACCAGCAACCCCACAAAGACGAGGCCCGCTACTGGCCACAACGACGGCGCGAAGGAACCCAACCCAAACAACAACCACCCACACGCAAGATCGTCATCCAAAGAAATCGGACCGAGACGAGAGAATGACAAAAAGTAAACTACGAGAAGCCCCTCTTCCTCCCACAGACAAGGGAGTCAACGACGCACGGCCGAGAGCTCGAAGAAAGCTGGAGCGTCAGTTGCGGGTGCCAGATCGTAAAGCTCAACCTCACCCTCCTGCAACAAGTTGACTTTCACATGGTTTCCTCCTGGATTAACTCTCTCAGCATTTCTCCATGCCCTGGGTCGATCTCAGAGTGGAGCAGAGCTATCAATCGAGAGGAACCTAAGAAACCCCACTGTGATCATGCGGACCATTACTTTCAAGGATTATCTGAGCCTAGAGGAACCTACCGAGAATGCTCCTGGAACTTTATTACGACAACATCTGAAATCTCGTATTGGATGGTGGGTGAAGCACGCCAAACTTCCGAGAGATGGCGGTTGAGTACAGAGGGATAGCTTCCACAAAAGTGGAAGAGGGTAAGCGTTACTTCGAGGGTCGTCACTGGTCAGAATCAGTTTCCTCTTTCCAGGAAGCCATTGAACTTTTCACGAAAGCGGCCTTCCTCTACCTTGGAGTTCAACCCCCACGTAAACACAAAATCTCTGCCGAAGAATTCGTCAGACTTCAGATACACCTTCCAAAAGATCTTGAGAAAATTCGATTGGCGAAGGTCTATCTCGTGTCTCTACTCTGGAGCCAAGTCTACCTGCTCGCGAAATACGGCAATGAAGTTCTCAAGGTGGGCCCGAGCGAATTCTTTGATCGTGAAGAGGGCAACACTCGCAATGGACCACGCCAACTTGGCGGATGTATTTTCAGACGTGGTGGAATGGAAAACCGGCACCCCATGAGACCGACAAGGATACAACCACGCAAGATCGTTCCTGCGGCTAGTCTAAACTAGCCCGTTTCCTTCTAAGTTTCTACCCTTGGTGGAGGTTGGCCAATTAGTTCTTCCAAGCCTTTTTCCATTATGGAAACTCCGAGAGCTTCAGCGATAGCCAAGACCGCATCCTTGTAGGAGTTCTCGAAGTCTAGCCATGGTACATCCATAAATCCCGGTGGGGGACGGCTCTGCTCAGGCACCCCTGACTCCTGCATTCCGAACCTTATCGCAAAGGCTGTAAGCCTGAACTTGCCTAACGCGGCGAGTATCCTCGGTTGAGCACTGGAAAGCCAAATTTGATTTCTGGCGATGGTAATCTCTAACTGTTCAAGAGGCGGCACGACGTTCTGCACGAATTTCTCTTCTGTTGTTCCTCCGAAGTTCCTTGCTAGAGCCCAGAAGCAATTTACCAATGCTAGGTAGACTTCTTTGAGTGCGACCCTTCTTTCTTCCAAAGGTTGAAGTGAGATCTCAAGTCTCTTTTGCTTGGAGAAGCGGCGCTCCTCGAAATAGTAAGCTACGACTGCACCTAGTAGGGTTCCCCCAACTGCTATGGCGGAATCGATTTCGCTCAAATCAATGCTCTAAGAGGATCTCCGTACTCAACTGGATACTTAGCCATTTTCTACTTTTGGACAATCTAAGTTAGGTAAAGTTAAAGTGGAGAACGCGGAGAATCAGAATCTCTGATCGTGGACTTGGATATGGTCGCGGTTCCCATCCTTACGCTTGACCAAAGGATTGAGAACTTGCAGAAGGAGCATGATAGGCTGGAGGACAAGGCTGACCTTCGCAGGAAATACAGGCAACCGGCCCTAGGTGCCCTCTTCGTCGGATTTGTCTTATTTTATGTAACACTGTTCCTCGGAATAACCCTGCTCGCTTCATCGAAATATTTGACATATACAGTCGTGACGAGCATTCTTGCAACCATCGCTTTCTTATCCATAATTCCTCTCGGGAGACGCTCCAGAATGTACCGATTAAAATTGGAGGAAAAGCTCCTCATACCTGGGTATCATGTTATCGCCGATTTGGGCTCATGTCTGAAAGAAGATGAGCCCCTGCCTCATTACAGAAAGGAAGCCGAAAACGATCTCGTCGAGCTCACGGAGCTAGTCGAGGAGACATGGACAGTGGGTAGCTACAAACTCGCGACTCTAACTTTGTCGCCTGTAGCGAAGTTCAAGAAGGGCCTGCGGGAGGGGTTGATTCCAGCGATAGCAAAGGGCTCACGTGAACAACTGGCGTCTTGTCAAGTCGTAATGGTAGACTTCTGTGAGTTCCTGATGAAAAAAGAGCCTACTTTAGGAGATGTCGAATTGTTGATCGATGAAATCAAACCGCCTGTTTGGGTATTCAAAAGAAAGAGCATGGTACCTTCAATTACTTGACATGGCACGATCCCACATCAATCTGAGGACTCTGATACCTGGAACCGTCTCCCTAGCGTCCGGATGGGTCTTGTTCAACTTGCTGATGATTGACGGATTTACGAAAGAGGCGGCTTTGATTCCGTCAGTTGAAGTTAGTCTTGGTTTTACGGGTATCTATGCCAGCTGGTTAGGTGTGCAGAGCTACTTGAAACGAAAACCAGTAGAATGAAGATCCGTCGGAATGATTTTTGAAGTGGGCAACTTTCAGAGCCCACTCCTACCTATCGGGAGGTCTCAGAACTCGACTCGATCAGAGACCAGCTCAGGTTCATGCGAGAGGCAGATCCGACGAAACAACCTACTATCCCAACCACTCCACGACATACAACCGTCGGGACAACAGTTTTCATCGTCCATGGTCACGATGACGGAGCGAGAGATGCAGTAACGCTTTTCGCGAAGAAATCTAGGTCTAACTCCAATAGTTCTTCAAGAGAAGCGAACGAAGGTGTGTCGATAGATCGAAAGCTGGAGAAATATTCCAATGTTGGTCATGCAATAGTTATCCTGACCTTGACGAAGGTGCTAGTCCGCGTCCCAATGTGGTTCTGGAATTGGGGTGATTCAGAAGGGCCTTAGGTAACGAAAAGGTTTCGATCCCGTACAAGGAAGGATGCAACATTCCATCGGACGTTGGAGGAGTTGAGCGCACCCTCATGAATCGTCATGGTGGCTGGCGACAGCAGATCGCAAGGGACCGCAAAGCCAGAGAGATCGACATTGATCCCGACGGGCTTTCGAGGGTGTAGCCTTCGCGCTAATGATAATGCCCTTGTAGCGGAAGCCTTTTTGAAACCGTAGTCAAGATCTAGACCTCATGCCAGACCGCAAACAAATCAAGAAGGCCGCAAGAAGGTTCTTCCGAAAAAAGCCGAGGTTGAGTATCCTCCTTTGAAAGTCCGGTTCACGTGGGAAGAGGAGCAACCCCAGGAATCAAAGCGGCGGAACGTGGGAAGTAGCCTGCTCCCCTTCCCGGGAGAAACAAGAGAATGAAGAAGCCGGATGCTATTGAGCAAGCGAAACTCGTCCTTGGAAAATTCGGCTACTCGATTCTTCGAACCCACGTTCGTGCAAGGGTTCTAGATATTGAGAAGGACGGAAGTAGGTTCAGTGCAGGCGTATCGAGGGTAGGGTTGGAGGGCAAGGTCAACATTTCGATCGCAGTCCTGTCGGAGGACAATCTACCCCTCGGAGTCATCCTTCCTCTGTCAATGCTAAAGGAGTCTCCAAATCAGGAGCCGTTGTCTGGCTACTCATCGAGAGACGTTGGACCGGAAACATGGATTTTCATGCCGCCAGTTCATTCCAGTTCCTTCTATCGCTCCATGCTTAAGAGAAAATTCGTGGGCAGATAGGGTGGCTTTCCCCGACGGTTACCGGCTCTGGCTAGCCGGATTGAACACCGTATATTGGGAACCCTTCTGAGGCCTGTGTTAGGAGACTTTAGAGTATGGAAGCTGATAATCGTTCGGAGAAGGACAACCTAGCCGGCACAGTTCCTTCCGGCACACTTACTTCGGAGAAAGTCCCGAGCAAAGAACGCTTATTCTGGTCCCCCGCGCGACTATCGCTTTGTTGATGATTCGAGGCGTCTTCTCGAAACGTGTCCATTGAGAACCCGAATTCTTGGTCGTGTAGAAACCCGTCTCACGAGTTCATTCATTTTGTTCCTTGTCGCTTGAAAGGCTGATTCTGCCTCTTGACTAGTTCGTATGCCTTGTGGTTTGATGGTTACGTGGTATTGCGTCAGCCTCTGTGCGGCTAGGTGAAATTCGGAATAGTGCCGACGACGAGTTTGTCTGATAGCCAGGACTGCTAATCTTGCAAGCAAAACTGTCTCGGCATAGGCTGTTGGAATCTTGTTTGAATTGAACACGTCCCATGTGTTTACAGGGTTCCCCTCTTTGTCTCTCTGATTATGGACAAGTAGAGTTGAACGAACTCTTTCTAAGCCCGTCCATGCTCTAATGCGGTCCAGTGCAGGAGCGGCGATTTTCAACGTGTCCCGAATTCGTTCATCTTCTCCGAAAGATTCGAATATTTTCCACTCGTCAAGGAACGAGCATAGGAGGATCTGAATGTGGTTGCATACAGTCCATTCTAAGTCCCCGTTCGCCATCAGCTCCTTCCCATTCAAGGCCCGGAGGGCCGATTCTAGTTGGGTCTCCAAACCCCTGAGAATCAGCAATGATTCTTCAAATGGTGAGAAGCGACTAGACTGCAGTTCACATTCCTCAAGAGGTCGCGCCCCTCGATTCTGCAATAAGTGGCTTCCGCCAACAAAACGGAGTGGACGGACCCATTCAAGATCATGTTGTGTTTGCGGATAATCCTGTTTGGTCTGACTGTTACTGTTCGGCGTATGAGAATCCGTTCCGGAGCTAACTAGGGGCCGTTGTAGCAAGAGCGTCCAAGGCGTCCAAGAAAGCTTCCTCACGGCCTACCGGAAAGACCCCTGAGGCGGCTACCGTGTGGCCGTCACCGAATCCACCCAGCTTCGCACACGAGTCAGGCAGTATCCTGGATAGTGGTGGCCGCTTGCCTGCCTCTATCATCTTCGATAGCGGTTGGGGTGCCCGTCCCGAGACCTTGACCAGTGGTGATGGGAGTCGGCCCCATCCCGGTACTTCTGGTGGTACGTTCATCATTCCGATGAGGTACTTGACAGGGTTGACGAATCTCTGATAACTGAGATAGGAACAGAAGCTTCCCACAACCTTACCGCTCATTCCCTTGTAATTCTCCCTGGCATGGAACCATTGGACATTTTTCATCTGGGAGAGACTCTCCTTGCGGATCTTTTCCATCATTCGCTGGTTCGCATTTTTTCTCTCTTCCTCGAGTCCCTTTGCCGTCTCCAGGATCTGTTTGTCGAATCCTTTGACGCATGCCGAGACACCGAGTCGTGGGCCGCCGCGATAGTAGCCCACGGACCCGAGAACGTTCAATACGGAAGAGGCTCGTGACGAAGAGAGCCAAGGAACTGGTCCGTCAAACTTGATGCCTCCACTCGAGGTCCGTTTGACTGCTCCCGTTTTCTCGGCGTCTCCAATGGGAATATTGTTGAGCCCCTGAGCTTCGCCAGGAATCTCTATAGAACCTATGATGGCCAGAGGTGCAAAGGTAACGAGTGAAGGGTCTACGGTCTTGGCGAACAAGTATGCGACTGTTGAAGAAGACGCGTCCTTTTCCCCGGAGAATCCATGGAGTTCAGGGTTGAGGTTGTGAACCAACGGATCCCTGCTTTCGGATGTGTCATGATGGTCCAAGATGACAAGGATGCTCCTTGACCGGTTCTGACTCTCTAGCGATTGAACATGCCCGGAGCCTAAGTCTGAAAAGACGATTAGACGGGGTGAACCTCCTTCGACATCTCTCACGACCTCAGGGTAGAGCTTGTCGAGACAGATGAGTCGCGTCTCAACTCCTAGCTTCTCGATCGCGATCTTTGTCAGGGCTGCGGAGCAGAGGCCGTCAGCTTCATCGTGATGGAGGATGAGGGCGTCCTTCAGGCCAGACTCTACTATTGTATCCTTAGCTTGGGCTAATTTGTTGAGGAAAGACTCGAGTTGTGCCGAGTTATT
>VBBR01000003.1 GCA_005881615.1 Candidatus Bathyarchaeota archaeon | reverse complement strand
CATGTCCATCCGGCCAAAGAACATGATCGCCGAGAGCAGGTTCGTTAGATCAACAATCTCAGTGATCACAAACGTCCGTGCCGATCACCTGGACGTCATGGGACCATCACTGGAAGATGTTGCTTGGAACCTTTCCGGAATAGTCCCAAGCAACGGGGTCGTCGTAACTGCGGAGAAGAAGTACATACCGATCATCAGAAAGAGAGCCGAAGAGAACAATGCGAAACTCATAGAGGTCGACCCTGACACCGTCCCGGACGAGACTCTCTCCAAATTCTCCTACATGATCTTCAAGGAAAACATCGCTATCGCACTCAGAGTCTGCGAACTACTCAGAGTCCCACCGGACGAAGCACTGAAGGGAATGCTCGACGCCAAACCTGACCCTGGTCTAACACGGATCCTCGACGGTATGATCGCTAATCACAACGTGAGGCTCATCGCAGCCTTCGGCGTCAACGACGTCGACTCGACGAGACTCGTATTCCAAGAACTCAGCCGCCGACGAGTCATTGAAGAGAAGAGAATGCTTGTCGGAATGTTCCACGCTCGAGAAGATAGGGTTACGAGAACTTTAGAATTTGCCCAACTCATGGCGCGAATGCCGTTTGAGAAAATACTCGTCGTGGGAGAAATGACGAACCTGTTCGTAGGCCAGGCAACCCGAGAAGGCTACGCGAAGGAGAAGATTGTGAATTTAGGGACTGTCGACCCTCCAGCAATCATGGCTTTCCTCTCGAAGATGTCTCTCGAATCCGACCAAGGCCTAACCCTGTTCGGCTGTGGGAATATGGTCGGAATCGAGGATTTCATCGACGCGTTCGAGAAACTGTCTGAGAAGCAAGACTCACATCCCATGGAGTCTCGGAATTAGATGGTAGTCTACGGAGTTACCCTCGACACCGCCGAGGTAGCTATCGCGTTAGGAATCGGCGTCAGCATGCTGTTCTATGAAAAACAGAACCTCGTCCCTGGAGGAGTCATCGTCCCTGGCTACGTAGCTCTAACCCTCGAC
>VBBR01000002.1 GCA_005881615.1 Candidatus Bathyarchaeota archaeon | reverse complement strand
TTGGAAGAAGAAAATTCTCGTTCATGATGCTGATGAGTTTCGTAATCGCCTGGGGAATCCAGTCCCTCGTAGCACTTGCACTCACCTACGGCCAAGTAGCAAGCGTCGGACCAACCGGAATCTTCCAGGTCATCGGATTCATCATACCCGGGCTAGTCGCAAACAGCATGGAGAGACAGGGAATCACCAAGACGATCTACGCTCTGACAATCGTCTCCGTCATCACGTACGTAATACTCTACGCCCTCACCGGAAAGTGATCATGCTCCTTGCCGACTCAAGCGAAAAAGAGACTCAGAAGAATTATGCCGATAATTCCAGTAATAATTCTGCTCGTAATAGTCTCGACTTTTTCCTTGCCAGTTCATTACTCGTCGGTCAATACCAGTCAGCTCCCGCCGACAGGTATCACATGGGTTACAAAGCCTCTGCAGCAGGTCTACAATGTGATACAGAACAGGTTCATCGGGCTCATACCTGGAAACTACACTGAGCCCTCCTCTTCAGACTATTCAACGATGAGCACAATTCTCGGATTGATTGACACAGGGGTATCCCAGAACGACGCGGGTTCGATCCTTAGCGCATCCAACGTAGCAACACGGCTGGAGTACCAGCTGATCCCGGTGAACGATTCGGCAACCGGCAACAAGTACTACGTCTTAATGGAAAACACGACCGTAAACCGGGGATGGGGATCATACCTGTTCACAGCAGAAAGGAGTCCTTCGACAACCCCGGTCATAATTGAAGCCCCGCATCCTGTAACAGACTTCAACAGCCAACAGATAGCTTACACGATCTTCACCGGCGCCTATCCACACGTTAGCACTCTCTTAGTGTCAGGTGTAGAGAGAACCTTCGGTCCAAACGGTGAGACCGACATGGCCCACAGAACACGGAGCATCTTCGAAACCGCCCATGAAGCCTTCACCAAATTTGGTTCAGTGATAATACAGATCCACGGATTCGACGCGATCCTCCATCCGGCAGAACCCCTGGTAGTTCTCAGCGATGGAGACGGGGGAATAAACGGGGCTTTACAAGCGATCGCATCCCACCTCGAAGCTGCTAACCTCTCCATAGGAATCTTTGACGGTTTCACCCATGAAAAACTAGGCGCCCAAAAGAACATCCAAGGCCGCTATGCGAGAGCATTCGGGGCAGGCTTCGTACACTCCGAGATCTCATCTATCGTAGTCTACAATGCCACCCTGCTCACGCAATACGAGAACTCTCTCACCCAATCAATCTTGAACAATTTTGGTTTTCCAGCCTATCAGATCGATATCAAGATTCCAATCATAGCCCTGGGAATCATGAGCTTCTTCTTCGTCGCAAGCTACAGATTTTCAAAAACCCGACCTGACTAGCGAAACGGATTCATTGCCTTAACCAGAAAAAGGTCTGACTCGACGAGCTTGTTCCAAAGGACACCGAAGGCTGGCCGCAAAAGATCCTTCCAAAGCGAGCCAACGGGCATGCCTTACTTATCCCGGGAAGGGTTCAGGTGGCGGGTTTCAAGCAGCGCATTCCTAGGCCTTGATCAGCCGCACGAGCCTTCTAAGCAGCACTAGTTGAGTGTCTATTGGAACTTGGGCCGGATGATTCATGTCGTAGAATACGTGATCTATGCCCAGCTCCTTGAGTCTTGGAAAATCCTCTGCGGCTTGTTGAGGCATGCCTCCCAATAACGTTCGGGACTCTGTGGCTTTCTGTTCAGTCAGGGGGTTGTGAACTCTGAGGATCCACCTGATCTCTTCGGGGTTACGACCTGCTCTTCGCACCATATCGCGAAAGCTATTGATTGTTTGACTCAGCTTCTCGATCGTCGTGCTTCTTCCCGCGGCCGGCATGATTCCGTCGGCAATTCTTGCCGCCCGCTCGAGTGATGCGGGAGCGAAGGCGCCCAGTAGCATTGGTATGCCGCCCGGCTGTACGGGTTTCGGCCCGATTCTTGACTCTGGGATGTTATAGAAGTATCCAGTGAAGCTGACTGGGTCTGGGCCCCAGACGGCGCGCATTGCCTTGACAAATTCCTCGAATCCTCTTCCACGCCTTTTTATCGGGACGTTGGCAGTTTCAAACTCGTCTCTAAAGTCGCCTTGGCCGATGCCGGCAATTGCTCTTCCTTCGCTCAGTCTGTCTAGTGTTGCGAAACGCCGGGCG
>VBBR01000141.1 GCA_005881615.1 Candidatus Bathyarchaeota archaeon | reverse complement strand
CGGAGAAGGTCACTCGATCGTCAGGGAAACGAGAATTAGAAGAACTAATTCAGACGTGCATCTCGATCGAGAACCGTAGGTTCAATCCATTTCTCCTGGACATCTCTGAGGCTCTAAGCATAATCCGACGCCACTCGAACAAGCTGCGGACCCTCGAAGACCATCTGCTCGACATGCGCGCGATCACGAGCGTTGCTAGGGTCGTGGGACTACAGAGCGCGGACCTCAGATTCCAGTCGAGCGCACTCTATGTCGATCCAAGCATGGTAAAAGAGAAGCTAGAATCGCTATCAAGAGAGCAACTGGCCGAGCTTCTCCTCCTCTCATGGCATCCGATCGTAGAGTTGGAACAACTAACCCTAGCTTCGACCAAGGAGGCAAAGGAATTTTGGGAAAAAATGCTCTCGTTCTTCGAGAGAAGAAAGAGACTACACCTCGGACCCTTCGCAATGCCTGAGACAACTGATCTAGGCGAGCTTGCCCGGATGCGTGTACTCGATGAGAAAGCTTATACAACAAAAATGCGAGACCTGTGGAATGAGCTCAAGGAGAGAGCTGGCGAAGACCAGAGAGTAGACTACTGGGACTTCATTGGAGGGTCGGACTTTGCTCAGACTATTGTCCGAGCACAACTTGTCAGTTTTCTTGTAAGCTACGGATACGCGAACTTGCTACGAAAGGGAAACAGTATGTTTCTAGTTCCGAAAGCAAATCCTGATCCTCGCCTTGAAGGGTCGCCGCTCAGTTTTCCGATCCCGATCACAAAGGAGGTTCTCGTACGGGCGAAGTAAAGAACGAACCGGCCTACTACAATGAAAAGGTCAAGCGAGCAGCACACATGCTCTTCTTCAAACGTGGAAGAATACCTGGCGCTAGAACTTGGGAGTTGAAAACAGGCCTCGGAAAAGGATACACGAAAGTCCTCGAACAACTAGATGAGAGTCTGAAAGACTTGGACCTTGAAGTCAAGAAGGTCGATCCCCAAATCGTGTCTGATTACAAACCAGGACCGGACGACGGGGAAGAAGAATCGCGCTATTTCGTTCGTCTCAAAGGAACACTGGCTCCCAAGGAAGCAAGATTGTGCGGCTGGAGAATCGACAATCTCGCAGCCCTTGCCGCGTCATTGGCGCTGGTAGTATCTAAACAAGGGAAGAGCGAAAGGAAGGAGATTGAGGCTGTCATCGGGAATAAGGCTGGGCGCTGGAGAGCCCTGACTCTAATGGACACTTTCCTCCGATCAGGTTACCTAGAAGAAGATGACGAAGGGCTTGTCAAGCTTGGCTGGCGGACCCGCGCTGAACTCGATCTTCCCAGTCTAATGATGCTGCTTGCCGAATCAAAGGCTCCATCTACGGAGAACAGCGAGCCTGTCGATGAGGATCAGGCGTCGATGGATGGCTGAAGACTCTCAAGATACTTCTTTCCTTGAGGCACAGCAGCAGCGCATAACTTGTCAAACGGTAGAACCTTCTCGTCCCATTCGGAGACTTCTTCAGGGTGGAGCTTTAGGAATCCTTTGTCTTCGCTGACTCTGCCCCACACAAGCATGTAGCGGCGGTCTGTGTAGCCGCCGGTTGGGATCCCGGTTATGTGGTTGAAGAGGACTGCAACATCAGCCCCTATCATTGTTGGGTGAGCGCTGGGTTTTCTCAAAAGAATCTCGCCGTTCTCTGAAAGCAGAAAATCGGTTGCGACACTGAAGGGGAAGCCATCCTTATCGATCCAAGTGAGTACGCCATATCTGAACAGTGACAGTCTATCGGGATCGACGAGTTCCAGAGCGGTCAAAGGCTGATTGCCTCCGGAGCCTTGGAAGTATCTCCATTCTTCCATGCAAATATATTCCTTGGTTCGATTTATACTACGATTCTCTTCCAGAACCAGGCGAATTGCTCCCGGGCCGCAAGGAATCCGTCAATGTATGGCTCCTTCTTGCGCCACATGGGCAAAAAGCGTTCCCACCCATGGTCGAGGTCAGAATCCCCGATCTTGGCGACGCCTTGGACGAGGACTACGTGCTTCTCGACCCCACTCCCTTCCGGATTGGAGAAGAGGAGAGAGACTTTGGGGTTCTTTTTCATGTGCTCAATCTTGCGAGAGAACAGTATACTCGATGTTACCACGAACTTGGCCGAGTTGTTGTCGTAGAAGAACAATAGAGGAAAGGTGACAGGCTTCCCGTTGTCTATGGAGGTGAACTCGCAGATCAGGTAGTGATCAAAAACGTCTTGAACCCAGCTCGGAGCTTGCATTACTCCATTCTACCTCGCGGGAACGGTTTTGGCGGCTCCTTGGCTATAAGACCGCCGATTAGACTGTTCATGCTTCTTTCGGGATTTGTCTGAGAAATTCCTTAGGGTACTGTTTCGAATTCAGCAGAGAGAGGAACTCTCCCTTCTTGATTGATTCTCTCGCGGATTCTAGCTCCTGTCTCTGAGCGAGATGATCGTGGACCTTTGCTTTTGCTAGCACGTCCAAGACCTTGCCTCCGTAGAACGGTTCTAGGTCTTTGCCTTGGCAGACTGCGCAGTTGCAGCTCGTCGAGTTTCCCCTGATCTCTTCGTAGTCTCTCTTTTTCAGAGCTCCCCAGCCTTTTCGATCGAAAACATTGATCACCTCTTTGGTAAGCGGTGTTGGTGGGGGTGGGACGATCCATCTGGAGAAACTGTCAATGCTGAACATTGGCAGGATCATTCCTTGGCTGCAGGGCATTGGGCTGCGTCCCAGGCGGATTTTGGGTGGAACTTGGAAGGCGTGTAGCCAGACCTCGGGTTTTCTCTTCTTGAATTCCTCCATGACTCGGAGAGTGTGATAGTGGAATCCGCCTTTGAGATCAAGTCCGATCTGGGCAGACTCGTGCTTTTCGATTATCTTGACCAGTTCCGCGGCGACTTCCTTGTTATCGGTGGCTTGTATTATTGGCATCAACGGCTTTTCCACGCCGCGCTC
>VBBR01000140.1 GCA_005881615.1 Candidatus Bathyarchaeota archaeon | reverse complement strand
ACCGCAGGGTTGATGTGGGCACCTGTTAGCTGGCCTATCGTATAGACCGCCAATAGAAGCGCCACCCCATGGGCGAGGCCGATGAAGCCGAGACCAGCGCTCGTGACCGAGCCATCGAGAAACGTTACAGCTATGATTGTTCCCGGACCAATCATAGTGAGAAGAAAGGTTCCATAAGCCTCGGCTAATGCCGCGCGTCCGGTTTGGTTCATGGCGAAGTGAGTTCTCGCAGGACTCTGCGTATATAGCGCTTGTTTTCAGTCGGTGAGCGATTTCGACTCCCGAAAGAGGCGCATTCATTCTGTTGGGGCAAAGAATTTTCTATGGTAGACGATCCTCTAGTAGGGCGGAAATTTGCCTGTAACCAACAGTTTCACCTGGATGATAGGCGGTCCTCAGGGCAGTGGTATTAACTCGGTTGCTGAGAATTTTGCAAAGGCCTGCATAAGAGGAGGACTTCACATCTTTGCTAACATCGAATATCATTCTAACATCAAAGGGGAACACAGCTACTATAGGCTCAGGATAGAATCAAAAGCGCCTCGCTCCCACGTGGACTGGGTAGACTTACTGGTAGCCCTCGATCGAGAAACGATATTCGGCGATATGAACAAGCCTCACCCGACTCATCGAGGTCACAGACACGAGGTTAGCCCTGGCGGCGGAATAATCTACGACCGCAGCCTGAACCTCACACCCGATTCTTTCGGGCGAGACGATATCAAACTCTTTCCAATTCCATACATGGATCTACTTGTTGATGCTCTGAAGGAGTTCGGGAAGGACAAGGAGCTCAGCAAGTACCAGGTTATGGTCAACACCATTGCTCTCGGAGCTTCACTGGGCCTAGCTGACTATGACTTCGATCTCGCCACTGAAGCTATCAGAGAGGGATTCACTGGTCGAAAGGCGGCGCTGGGTGACCTGAACGTCAGCGCTGCAAAACGTGGATACGACTATGCAAAGAAGAGTTTCGGAGAAGACGCCTTTCCGACAAAACTGCGAAAGCAACCGCTGTCTGGAAAGCGAATGATGATCAGAGGTGTCCAAGCGGTGGCCATAGCCAAACTAAGAGCCGGATGCGGATTCCAAACATACTACCCGATTACACCAGCGACAGACGAGAGCGAATACCTGGAGTCCCATCAAAAAGACTACAACATGATTGTTGTACAAGCGGAGGACGAGATTTCGGCCATTAACATGGCCACAGGCGCCGCACACGCAGGCCTTAGATCTTCAACCTCCACCTCAGGACCAGGATTTTCCCTTATGGCTGAAGGCTTGGGATGGGCGGGGATAACTGAGGCCCCTGGACCAGTTGTGGTGCTATACCAGCGGGCGGGTCCGGCAACAGGGCTCCCGACTCGGACTGAGCAAGCGGATCTAAGATTCGCTCTCCATGCTGCTCACGGAGAATTTCCAAGAATAATTATCGCACCAGGAGATGTTGTCGAAACCTACTATGACACGTTCGACGCTTTCAACTATGCAGAACACTACCAGGTACCGGTAATCCTGCTAACTGACAAGTTTCTGGCAAGCACGTACCAGGACATAGCTCCATTCAACGGCGACAGCCTAAAGGTCGATCGCGGCGACATGGTCCGAGAAGCAGACCTGGCGACGGGCACAGACTATAGACGCTATCGCTGGACAGAACTAGGCATTTCGCCGCGAGCTATTCCCGGTCAGAAGGGTGGAATATTCTGGACAACTGGTGATGAGCACGATGAGTATGGTCATATTACTGAGGCGCCGGATATCCGGATCAAGATGATGAGGAAGAGGATGCGAAAGGTCGAGTTGGCGGGACAAGTTATTCCGGATTCAAAGAAGGCGACTCTGCACGGACCCAAGATGGCTCCGATTACACTCGTCGGCTGGGGATCATCGAAGGGTGCGATCCTCGACGGTATGGAAGACCTCAAGAACGATGGGATTGAGACGAACTTCCTGCAGGTGCGATACGTCAACCCATTCCCAACCAACTACGTCCAGCAAGTACTTGGGGCTGCAAGGAGAAAAATTGCCATAGAAAATAACTATTCGGCACAGATGGCAGGTTTGATCCGTGAAAAAACCGGCATTGGAATGGACAACACTATAGTGAAGTTCGATGGTAGACCATTTTCCCAGAACGAGATCTATGAAGGTGTCAAAGACATAATAAAGAACGGGATCAAGGAGGTTACCGTATCGCATGCTTGAGCTGAAGACTTACCGGACACAGGTCCACAATGACTGGTGTCCTGGTTGCGGGGATTTCGGAATTGTCAACGCGATTCAGATGACACTTCTTGAAATGCAGCTGGAACCGCATAGGGTCGCGATCTTCTCGGGAATCGGATGCTCAGGTAAAACTCCCCACTTTGTGAACGCATACGGTTTTCATACTCTTCACGGTAGAGTGCTTCCAATTGCTACCGGCGCTCGCCTCGCTAACCCAGGATTGACGGTCGTGGCTGTGGGTGGGGATGGAGATGGGCTGGGCATTGGCGCGGGCCACTTCGTTAACACAGGACGGAGGAATCTGGATTTCACCTATGTTCTGTACGATAACGGGGTCTATGGGTTGACAAAGGGTCAAGCTTCTCCGACACTGCCGAAGGGCGTTAAGACGAAATCGATGCCTGGACCGTCCATTGTTGAGCGAGTGAACCCGATTGCAATGGCTGTAGCTTCCGGCTATACTTTCGTCGCACGAAGTTATGCTCTCGATGTGCGCCATCTTAAGCAGACTCTCCGAGCGGCAATAGAGCACCGGGGAAGCGCGTTCGTGGACGTTCTACAAACATGCCCGACGTACAATGATATCAACACGAAAGAGTGGTATGGGGGCGAGGACCTTCCGGTCAAGGCCCCGAGGCTCTACAAGCTGGAAGATTCAGGATACAATGGCGTGGTCGCTGATCCGTCAGTCACCGACGAGGTTAACGCGAAGAAGGGAAATGCCCTGGTGAAGTCTTTCGAGTGGGGTGACAAGATACCGATCGGAGTCTTCTTCAAGATGGAAGTACCGACATTCGAAGACCAGCTGGCTCTGCGAATGCCCGCATTGAAAGACAAGCCTTTTGTCGAACAGGACATTTACAACCGCGACATTACGCCTCTGCTGGACGAACTTACCTAGATCGTGAAAACGTCACCCGTTCCAAAGTTTAGCAGGCTACGACTCGCGTACGTGCGTCGCGAAACGACTGGAATTCTTCTCAGTAAATGATTTCCTGTCTGCCGTTGATTCTGAACGATTCTCCCGGTTTGAAGAATACCATTCGACTAACCGTGGAATTTACTTTCACAATGGTCGGCGAGGACCACTCATGCCGCGCAAAACCGCTGAACAATCCCCTTTTTTCCAGAAACGATTTCCCGTCCGGCACGGATAACAGGCGAGTCTGGCTATTCAGGGCATAATACTGGCTTGAATGCGAGGGCGAAACTCGCCATTATTTCAGAGCGTCCCGAACGATTTTTCGGTGAACGATCAGAAGGCATCCCAGAATCGCGATCAGGGCCCAAAAATGGGGCGATTTTGGATGAAAAATGTCTGAGCCGGTGAATCGGCGCAGGCTTCTATGCTAGGTTTATGGAGACATTCTTGGTCCGTGTGTAGAATTCCAACGAGCGTATCCCATTCTCATGCCCGATACCGCTGTCCTTGTAGCCGCCGAACGGGGTCTGAGGAAAAGTCACCAAATACTCGTTTACTGCCAGTCCACCAACTTGGAGGCGAGCCGCGAGCTCATGAGCTATTTTCAGGTTGCTTGTCCAAACTCCCCCGTAGAGTCCGTAATCCGTCTCGTTGGCCATGGCCACTACTTCATCCAAGGTCTTGAACTTGGTAATGCTTAGTACAGGTCCGAAAATCTCGTCACAGCCAATTTTCATCTGCCCGTTGACATTCTCGAAGATTGTGGGTTCGACGAAATTCCCCTTCTGCAATCTCTGGTCAGTCGGCCTCTTTCCTCCGCAGAGTAGGCTAGCTCCTTCGTCGAGGCCATCCTTGACAAACCTAAGAACCACGTCTTGGCGTGACTTCGAGGCTAATGGCCCCATCTCGCTGGTTTCGTCCGTGCCAGGCCCGAGTTTTATCGCTCGAGTCTTGGCAACGAGATCCTTTACGAAGCTGTCGTATACATTTTCGTGAATGAAGGCTCTAGATCCAGCCCAACACATCTGTCCAGCGTTGGTGAAGATTCCTTCTTTCACACTCTTAGCGGCCTTCGCCAGATCGGCGTCGGGGAAAACTATGTGAGGGTTCTTCCCGCCTAGTTCTAGAAGAACTCTAGTGACGTTTTTTGCAGCAGATTCCATTACTTGCTTTCCAGTCTCAGCAGACCCGGTGAAAACTATCCCGTCTACGCGCGGGTCAGAAACGAGGGCTCCGCCAACTTCTGCGCCTGATCCCGTTACAATATTGATGACCCCCTTGGGGATGCCGGCCTTGAGCGCTAGATCGCCCAGCATGATGGCTGTCAGTGGCGTGATCTCAGATGGCTTCATGACTATTGTGTTCCCGGCGGCAATGGCGGGTGCCAGACTCCTCGCAGCCAGCGCGATCGGATAATTCCAAGGAACAATATGCACGGTTACGCCGAGCGGTTCTCGAAGAGTGTAGTTCAGCCGCTTTGGAGGGACCGGTATCGTTTCTCCTTCGACCTTGTCTGCCAATCCAGCCCAGTATTCGAACGCTCTCGCCGCCCAAGCGACATCACCCTTCGACTCTCGGAGAGTCTTTCCTTCGCTCAGAGTCTCAAGTCTAGATAGTTGTTCCGAATTCTCCCTGACTAGACCGGTAAGCTTTGTGAGGAGACGTCCTCTCTTGCTTGGATCGATATCGGCCCAGCCTGTCGACTCGAGCGCCGTCCTAGCGCTCTCGACTGCGGCCTTCGCATCCTGTTTTGTGGCTCGTGGAACCTCGGCCACAACCTCGTTGTTCGAAGGGTCAAGTATTGATGAGACAGCGCCGTTTGAGCTGTCCTTCCACTCTCCGCCTATAATCATCTTGTACTTCTGAATCTGAACAGTCAAGTCTGCATTCCAAGCTGGATGAGGCTATAAAAGAGGCTTCCCTAAGCAGGAATCGTTTGCGTCTTTATCTCGCGAGCCATGTTGATAAGAAGCTGGACTCTTTGATCAAGGTCGGGATACCTGCTGAGCAAGCCCTTTGAGTTGTGACCCACGAATAATCCAGCACCAGGACCAGGTGAGTAAGGATGATAGGCTGAATGAACTTTCAGCAAAGCGGATGCGAGGGCCAATGGTTTTTCAGTGTATTTGACCGAGGACTGGTCCGCCAAGAGTTCTCGTTCCCTGTGAACTGCCGCCTCAACAAGGTGTAGGATCGGATCAAAGGCAAAGGCCAACTTGGCTAACCTAGCGAATCCTTTTTCCTGAGAGTCATTGTTCTTCAAATGAGATAGTTCGTGAGCGATTACCGCCTCGACCTCTGCCGAGGACATTGATGTGACCATTTCCGGAGAGACTGCCACAACTTTCAGTCCGTTGTTGCTCAGGGAAAAAGCATTTCCAACTGTTGCTTCTCTAAGATCAACTCCCTCGATGTTCATCTTTCTGCTAAGCATTGCACATGTCCTGCTCAAGGCAGAGCCTGAGAATGATCCCGCAGTCATGCCCTCAAGCATCCTAGGGAAAGCGAATTTTCTCGCAACTATTGACAGAAGAGACGCGATTCCGAGAGATGCGAGCAGCGAGCTTCCGAATACGAGCTCTACGGTTTGTTGTCTTTGCCATTCATACGAATCGAGGAAAAGAGTGCAAACGACCAGGCTGGTTCCGAGAAAAGACCAAAAGAAAACAGAGGAGGATAGAATTGGATAGAGAACCATGGATCTTCGTAGCGGATTTCCCTTACTCGATCGGTAAGCGATGTAGGAGGAGGCTTGGATTATCAAAACGACTGTTACAACTCCCAGGGTCGCTATTGAAAGAAAATAGGCGGAGTAAAGCTCCAGGCTTATCGTTGCCCAGACTCCCTTCGCACTTTCTCTTCCAGCCTCTTCAGATCCTCCTTCGGAATCTCATCCATGTAGTCGTGCAAGGTAGAGATTATACTAGGTCCGAAAGCAGTGAGTAGCCTATCTACGAATCCTTTCACAACACGACCCTTGACCTTGTCCTCGGAATGAAGGCGGTAGACATACCTGGACCCGCCTCTGCCAACAGCCTCATCACGAGCCAAGATACCTTTCTTGTACAACCGATCCAGCGTCGTACTGATCGTCGTGTACGCGAGCCCGCGGGTGGAATGAAGATCTTGAGCGACTTGGCGTGCAGAAGCATTTCCCAAGCGGACGACTGTCCCCAGAACCGCTGCCTCTAGATCTCCAAGCTCCAAAGCTGAATCATACTCGGCATGCTGCAATATCTAACTTTCTATACCGGTCGGAGCTAGCGCCCTTCTGGTTCTCTAGAAACATCACAATGAACCGAGGATCGAACCCGCGCTACGGGTCGTCCCGAACGATGGGTCGAGGGTCCAAAGTATCATAGCCCCTCGGAAGCCGACAGCTCACGGTCAAAAGGCAAGACTATGGCGTGGAGAGAGAAGGGAGGTGCGAGGCTCGAGTTCGACTCTGGGGCATTCGACTAAAGTCGTAGACTTGACCTTCTTCTAACCCCAGTTGAAAAGCCTGGTTGTACCCTGCACTGTTTGATCGTGGTTAAGGATTCCATAAAGCATAGGGTTCCCGTTTGCTCAAACGTTAGTGGGCATATCTGTTGAAGAAAGCGGCATACGCCTCGTTGCTAATACTTGCATTTTCAGTCTTATTCGTTCCGCTATTCTTAGTCGATGTTCATGCAACCAACGGATGCATCACTACCTGCCAGCTTAGAGCTGACACGACCGTGCCAGCTGCGGACGGGACAGTCTATGTTGAGTTGGATAATAATGCGGGCTCAGTCTATTCGCTGCCACACACATTCTCGTTCGCGAACGATAGCCAGCATACTCTCACCGTTCTAAACGCAACCCTGTCCTCGTCCTCGGGAGCTCGCTACGTCTGGAACGAATGGACACACTCTAGTTTGCAGTGGACGCCGACTCTGGCGATGCAGACTCCCTTCATGCTCTTCAATTACACAGGATCGTCTGACGGCGGGCCGTTCATAGCGAAGTTCGACAAACAGTTCCAGTACACTTTGACCTTCAAGGATGCTGCTGGCCAACCGTTGACTCCGGCTCCAAACTCCGTTGTATTATCAAGTAGCGTATCGACGATAACAACTTCAGCATATTCGGCTCAGTGGCTCTTAGCTACTTCCTGGACAGTTACTTCGGCAACTTGGGAAGGTTACCAGGGAGCTCTGCCTGCCCCAGTCCCTCTTGACCTTTCTTCGGGCTCCGCATCCGTTGCCGTTGCGATAAGCGCCTACTCAGCGTCGGTCAAGGTTGTCGATAACCTGAGCAACCCGATTCAGGGAGCTTCCCTAACGATTACCTTCGCGAATACAACGAGTAGGCAGTTTACGACCAATAGTCAGGGAACGGTTGCTCTAGGCGATATTCCAATTGGGCCCTATTCAGCTCATGTTTCGTACCAGGGTACAGATCAAGGAACATGGTCAGAAGACGCCTCAGTCGCTTCGGTCAGCACCGTCACGCTAAATGTCGGTGGCACTTCTTCAGCTCCTGTCGTCTCAGCCATCGTACTATTGACAATATTCGGCGTGGCACTTTTCCTGATCCTCTTAGCGATCAAGGTGCGAAAGCCACCGCCTCCTCCAAAGATCTAGTTGTCCGATAATCTGTTTTCACGTCCTCGCAATCCTGGGTTCTCGCTCGACTTGAGCTAATCCTTTGGAGAGTGATAATCCTTATACTCGCAGCCGATTAGAAACAGCATGCGTCGGGGCGACATGGAAAGGGAAAACCCCAAGCAGGTCAATATGGCCGAAGACCTCGACGACATCGCGACGTTGATGAATCTGCTTGAGCTACATTTTCGCCTGAGAAATGAAACAGGCCATTTTGGCAACGAGTTAGACTAGCTCGACTTAGTCCGAACTCTCTCCCTTGCTCGCAGTCTTGAGAAGTGATTACGAATCGCTGATCGACTACCCGACTGTGATATAAGCGCCTCACGGGCCCGGTCACTCTTTGATGCGAGTATGGGTTACAATCCCCATTCATACGCCGAATAGGCTCTGACAGAAAATAGTAGCTTCGACGGTTAACTTTCCTAGGTGAACTCACAACTGGACGGTTCCTCCCCCTTCAAAGGATTCTACGAGCTCATAGGAGGAAGTCTGCCCGACTCCTCCTCTGTGCTGGTCACCGGCGATCCAGGTAGCGGGAAGACGACCATTGCGCAGCAGATTCTCTATGAGGAACTTCAGAGGTCGAGGCCTTGTATCATTGTCACCTATGACACGTTTCCTGCCAACATCCTCGAGAGAATGAGCCAGTTTGGCTGGGACCCAAGGAAGTACCAGTTGTTGAACAAGCTCAGCATCATGGATTGCTACTCGGCTACTGCCGGGGTTACCGAGGGAGTGGTTCCGCAGCCTTTCGACTTGACCAACGTAAGCATCCATCTTACGTCTCTAATGGAAAAAATGGGGAACCACCAAGTTACTATCATAGTTGACTCATTGATGCCTATTTTCAGCGAAACTGAGCCGAAACATGCTGTCAGCTTCCTTCAGAGTATTGCCGCCAAAGTCAAGAAGGTTGGAGGAAAAATGATAGCCACTCTCTCAACTGGGAGCGTGCAGCCAGAATTATTCCACAAGGTCGAAAGTCTAGTGGACGGTGTGGTGGAACTTCGAATGGTGGAGGAACATCAGGTGCTGCGTCGATATCTGCTCGTCAGGAAAATGGATCGTCGACAGATCATCCCACGACTCGTAAGGTTCGACATCATAAGTGGCGTGGGGATTCGGTTGCAGCTTCCGCGGTTAGGGTTTCTGCGAAAGAGGCCGAACGTAGGGACGATGGTCGGTAGCTAGACGCGAAAAGCGTTCTCTAATTGCGACTACGGATCGCTCCAGCTCGAAGATTGCTATCTATTCTCAATTTCTTGAAAACCGGGATCTTTGTTGAGTCTCCAATTTGGTCTCTACGTGAAAGGCCATAAAGTTGGGTCGCAGGGCAAGCCCATATCTATTTATTCACCGAAGGGGTATGTTAGAGCAGAAGCTGCATGGCTGAGCAAAACTCGCCAGAATATACTCCCGCATTAGACCTCGAAAGAGAACTGACCAGAAAGGAACGTCAGATAGAGTATCTCCAGACCGAGCTCCGCAGATATCACAACCTCATGGAGGAGCTGAAGCAGGGCATGCGCCCGATTGGGACTATTGAGGAGGTCAAGGGAGACATGGCTTTGGTCCGCTTGTCAGGCGGCCAGGCATTTCAGGTGAGTATACCTCCTGAGATTAGGGAGAAAGTGTCGACAGAGGTTGATGCGGTTCTCTCCCCTACGAAGGGGGTTATTGTCGACGTAATTGACCGGTTGCGCGAACGCTCGCTCTTAGAATATCAAGTGGAGAAATCGCCCAAGGTTTTCTATGAGGATGTCGTTGGCCTCGAAAAAGAGCTTCTGAGTCTGAGACAAGCTGTCGAGTGGATACTTGACCCTCAAGTCCGAGCGCGACGTGAGCAAATCATCCGCGATCCAAGAATGCTGGAAGAGGCCGGGTCCATACTCTTGTTCGGTCCGCCGGGTACTGGTAAGACGTACATGGCGAAGGCGGTTGCGGGGACGATCGGCCAGAGGGGTCAAGAGACCAGTTTCTTGAAAATAGAGAGCTACGAGATAGTGTCGAAGTGGCTGGGCGAGTCGGCGAAGAATGTCAAGGAGGTCTTCAAGTTGGCTCGGGAGTCAGCTCCGACTGTCCTCTTTATCGATGAGGCTGATGCCATCGGACGCGCAAGGATGGAGGCCACGACGGACGCGGGAAGGGATGTTCAAGGCATGCTCAACCAAATCCTCACCGAGCTCGGAGAAGGCTTCCACGTAAACAGAAACGTGTCCGTAATATTTGCAACGAACTATCCGAGTGTGATAGATACGGCTCTCTTGGATAGAATCAAACGGATCATCTACGTTCCGCCACCGAGATCAATGGAGGAAGTGAAACGATTGTTGGACTTCTATTGTTCCAAGGTCGAATTGGACCCGTCAATCTCGAACTACAAGGGAGGATTGACTGATGAGGCATTTGAGGGAATATGGCGTACGATAAGGTCCCGGAAGCAATTGTACGAGGCCTCGATTCCTGAGCGGGGAGTTACGGTTCGTGAACAGTATATTGTGACGCCTCGGGACCTCAAGAACATTGTCCAAGAAGCGGCGAGCGAAGCTTCGTTTGCCGGCGAGCGCTGGGTGACGATGGACAGGATGCTTCCATTGTTCAAGAACCTCGCCTCGGAAGATCGAGGCTCACGTATATTCAGCTAGACAAACCTCTCGGCTTATTACACCGGCTTGACGGGGGAGGACTATGTCCTCCAGGTTCGGCGAAGACGCCTTTGCCATTCGGGAGCCTGAAGAAACAGTAACTCGACTTGAAAGATTTCTCACAACTCACCTGGAAGAAACAGGCGCAAGATGCCTTGTTGTAGGAATGTCTGGCGGTCTCGATTCCAGTGTGACTGCAGCACTTTGCGCGAGGGCTCTCGGTGGCCAGCTCGTTATGGGGATAAGT
>VBBR01000139.1 GCA_005881615.1 Candidatus Bathyarchaeota archaeon | reverse complement strand
TATGATCGGTGGAGCAAAACAAAGCCCGCCTAACCCTTGCTTCTAGAGATGGAAAGGAATCGTCATTTGCGATCCCTCAAGCTCTGGGTAGGAACCGCATGTCAAGTTCGGTTCTCTTTGGAGCCGGGGGTGGTAATCCAAAAGAAGCCTGATGTGCCACGCTTTCCTGGCTCATGATCTCTCTAACCTACTATACGTGATCTAGAAAGATAAGCGTTCTTGTCACGCGAAACCGATTGACTGGGTGGCACGTTCCAACCGTCTTCTCTCTGGATCCGGTCCCAGAACTCATCTAGAAGCACATTGACGCCATCTTTGTAACCTTTGAAATACCATTGCAAGTTCTCTTGATCCATTGTCCTTCGCGCCATTTCTTCAGCATCTGCCATTCGACCGTGCGACTCCTCCTTTACGATATTCAATAGATCCTTGACAAACTCCAGAAAATCTGTTTCAGTGATCAGGCGAATCGGATTCTCCTTGCGGATATTCGCAGACATAGAATTGACCGTGGAGCAAGCGCAGGAATAGATCAGAAGAATCGGACGGGATCCGAGGAGGCGCTACTCAAGTTACCGGGACCTTCCTCGTAAGACAAACTCAACAATCGTGACCTGGGATAAGGAATTATTCTGAGAGCGTTCAGCGAGTAGGGCCAAGAACAACCTTCTCCTTGATCTGGCCCGTCTTTGTTGAAGCGAGACAGTAAAATTATCGCCGGCGAGCCGCTGAGGTCTTTTCAAGAGAAGCGCTGACGCCTGGTTAAATCGTATTTCTCAGATCTTTCGCCTTCTCATTCAACTTGCACGGTCATATTCGACATACTGCTGACCGTGCAATACCATTTTGAGGTGGCTACGAACGAGCTTCTGCGCGTCTTGAGGAATCCGACGGCCACTTTCTTCCCTAAGGTGCCGGTATAGATAGCTTAGCTGGTGACCCCGTTCTTCGTTACTTTTCTGCAGTTCGATAACTTCGCCGAGCCACACAGCGGCGGTTATGAGACCATCAAGGAGAGTCTTTCTGCTTTCTTCTCGTCTGACGGACCCCGACCGGTGCTTGCTTCATGAAGTAATTTGCGGCGAGCCTAGGGGTTAGAAAAAGAGGGTGGTTCGGCCATTCACTTAGAGATGAAAGAAGAGGAGTATGATGAAGAGCAGTAGTAGAATAAGCATCATTTCAATCCACTTCAATCGGTTAGCCAAAGCATAGCTTATCCAGTTCCGCCGAACTTCGCTAGCCGGAGCAACTTGACTTATGTAGAGTTCAAACCTATTGTGCCAATACAGGAATGCAAGACCGTTCTCGACAGTCCTCTATAGAGTAGTAGGCGTTACTCAATACCTTAATGGAGAAGAGCCGAACACCGAGGCGACGAATAGTCAAAGACTTCGGACGGGAATCAACCGCAAGTAGGTTGAGAGTTCGGTTTTAGAAGGGATTGGATATATTCCAACCGGGTTCTGTTAACTTATCGTTGGATAGGTTAACTTGCTCTCATCGACTCTAGGCCCACTCAGGGGCTTTCTTGGCCTGGAACGGTCGAACCTCAACCGCCCCCAGAACAGGCACTAAGCCTATCATCTATTGTACGCCTCTCTCACACCCCGTAAGCCTCCTTCCAGGTCAATAGACCATTCACAGGCTTCTTACACAGGCACTCATACACGACGACGCACCACCATACTCCCTCTGCAAAATAATAGTTTGAGGCCCGTGAAAGTACGATCCAGCGAAGAGTTAACAGAGCCTCCAACCGCAAGGCTTATACCTTCTACCACGGTGAGAGCACTTTCTCTGAACAGGAACCTGAGGCGGATGCGCAGTGCAACTCTGTTCGCAACGCTGGTGACGACGCTCTCAATTGCCGCCGTCCTTGTTATGCCCATGGTCGAAGCTGCCCCTCTCAAGCTACAATTCCAGCAGACTTGGGGAGGACCCAACAGTGAGATTGCGAACGGAATCGCAATCGGAACCGACGGGAACATCTACCTAGCAGGGCAAACCAATAGCTTCGGAGCAGGGGGCTTCGATGCCTTCCTGCTAAAGTTCACACCCAGTGACACTTTGCTATGGCAGCATAGTTGGGGAACAGCCAGTGATGAGCAGGGAGTAGCTGTAGCTACGTCTATTGACGGCAGCGTCTACCTCGCAGCCCAGACTTTCGCGATTGGAGTTACAGGCGCGGACCTAGTCAAATTCACGCCCGATGGGAATCTCGTCTGGCAGACACAGCTGGACGGATCAGCCCAAGCCTTCGTCAGTTCAGTCGCCGTCACCCCTGACGGGGCCAGCGTCTACGTCGCCGGAACCACACTCCACGCGATCCTGCTAAAGTTCAGCTCAAGCGGAACACTCACTTGGCAAAAGACTTGGGGAGGAAGATTCGACGAAGGCGCGTCCGGCGTGGCTGTCGCAGCGGATGGTAGCGTGTACATGACCGGAGGCACAAGCAGTTTCACCCGGAACGAGGCATTCCTGAACAAGTTCAGCCCTGATGGGACACTAGTCTGGCAACGCGGCTATGGTCTAGCTCCATCAACCCTAGTCGGCGCCAACGCGCTTGCGATCGCTCAGGATGGATCAATATACATCACCGGAGATTCGCAAGTACAAGGAACAGCTCAGGAAATCTTCCTTGCCAAGTTCGCACCGGACGGAACCCTAGTTTCCCAAGAAAACTGGGCAGAAACGAGGCTAGGTTCGGCAGGGCTGGGAGTAGCTGTTTCACCTGATGGCTCGGTCTGGGTCACAGGAAACACGGGAATCGGCGCGGGAGGAGGAGACTCCATCCTGCTACACTTCAGTGCAGCGGGTAGGATTCTCAACGCCAATACATGGGGCGGAACGGACAATGACAGCGGAAACCAGATGGTAGTGGGAGCAGATGGACGCGCTTACACCGCAGGCCAGACGATGAGCACGCCACCGTACTCATTCCTCAGAGCACCCACAAAGACGGTTAATCCAGGAGGAACGGTAGCGATACTTACCGGCGTGGTCGGCGATTTTACGGGCACAGTATCAAACCTGAGCGGCGTCGTGGGAAATCCGAATGGTAGCCTCACATTCGCTGGTGGTACAGACGCAGTGCTGCTCAAGGTCTAGCCCAGTATAAAGACCCAAATCACTCTCGCCCTACAAGACCAAGGATCTTCGAATTACAGACTCTCGGACACTTTCTCGGAAGCCTGTTAATGATCAGCATCAATTTCGGGGAGAGTTTGATCCTGCTTCTCTGGTTGGATGTTGACGTAGCCCTCATAGAGATCGCTCCATCTCACATTATGGACTTCCCCTGCTCTCGCTCCGGTCTCCTTCAAGAATTGACAAAAGGTCCTAATCTGTCGAGTGAGACCGGAGATTAGATCGACTGCTTCCTCGCTCGTAGGGAGGAAAGGTATGTTCTCTATTCTACGGTAGATCGGCTTGGTGAAAGGAATCTTCTGGTACTTTGTATAGTAGACTTCAAGCACGTTGCTGGCGAGTTCCTTCACTCCTTCTGACCAAGAGGAACGAGCGATAGCTGTCTTGGCAACATCGGATTCCTGAACACCCGGTAATCTCCTTAGGACTTTGAGATGCCTCTGAATCGTTGAGGGCCGATATCCTTCTCGCTGAAGAAAGAGAGCGTAGTTGATGAGCTCTGGGCTTCCCGTTCTATTGCCGAAACCGGGTGTTCCGTCATGGAGCCGGGGGTGGGAGTCGAACCCACTTCAGCCATCCGTTCCTGGATGCTTACTACGGGTTGCTACGAGATGTTTCTGCAGCCCGTCGCCTGAGCCGATCGGCCTTCGGTGGACGGAGCCAACCCCGGCCTCGTTGCCCCCGGCAATTTGGTCCGAGCTTGTTAGAACCGTATAAGCTTGTTGAAAATCTGGAGTTGCCTGTCCGGAATGTCAGAGTATCTCGTTCCATACCTCGCTTGCTACTTGTTTTGCGGCTTCTTCTGTATGGACATCCCCGATCAAGAGTCTGCCTGTCTTGAAGACGGAGACTCTGCGGTTTTGTCTGGTGTAAACGAAGACCGACTCGGAGGTTGCGACTATTGATTCCCTAGCGATCTTCCCGTTGAGAGATTGGAGATCTATCTCTATCCCTCTCTCAGGCAGCACGTTGGCTACATTGTCGCCGCACAACATGACGACGCTATCACGGTGAACTATCTCGGAAGAGGAACCGTTGCATACTCTACAATCATCTCTCCTCTTGATCGCGGTAGACACGAAGTCAGGTCCTGCTAGGTCGATAGTCAGCAAATATCCTAGGAGATTGGAGGTTAAACCTAGGATTCTCTTTACTGTCTCAGCTGCTGCGAGTGTTCCGATGATTCCGACTGTGCTCGGGTTGACGCCGAGGGTCTCGCAACTCTCTGGGGAATTGGATCCGGAATTCTGTATCAGGCATTCGAGGCAAGGTGTTGTGGGGGGATTGAAAAGGGAGAGATGGCCCTGGTTCGCTATCGCACTAGTAAAGAGGTAGGGGATGCGATTTTCTGCAGCGAAACTGTTGAGAACATATCTTGAGCGAAAATTATCCGTTCCGTCAACAATCAAGTTAGTCTGATCTAGAAGCTCTCTACTGTTTCCTGTTCGAAGAGTTTCAACTATGGCCTCTGTTCTTGTCCATGGATGTCTCGAGTTCAGTTTTCGCGCGAGGGCCTCCGCCTTCGGCACGTGCAGATCTCCATCATCCATGCCCAGGAGTCGGTGGAGATTGCTCTCCTCTACAATATCCTGGTCTATCAGCTTCAGATGTCCAATGCCATGGCTGGCAAGAAAGTATGCGGCAGCGCTTCCAACGCCTCCAGCGCCTACGACTGTAACCTTGGCAGATTGCAGTCTCTTCAGGCCGTTAATCCCGACTTCCTGGACTGCTGTCTGTCTCGCGAAATAATCCATCATCTGCATGTTCATGATGGTGCAAAATGGTTAATGGGTCTTGAATTACCTTCCCATTCTTCGAGAGATGGCCTGCTATCGACCGATTTCTATGACAAATTTGACGTCCAGGGGATTTACTTTCGCCGGGGTCCGAGGGAACCACTCATGCCATCCAAAACCGTTGAATCATACCTTTTTTTTCTGGAAGATCTCCTGTCTGGCACCGATAATGGGCGAGTCCAGATGATCAAGGTGCAGACTGCGCTTGGGTGAGATGGGCGTTTGCTTGTTCTATCCCGCTATTCTCTAACAGTCTTCAGGTGAAAAATCATGATAGGCTCAGATTCGAGATCAGGGCTGATTATAGGCGATTTTCCCCGGATTTTCGGAGGATCAACCTCCTACAAACCACATTCTCAATAGCCGTTCGTTCCTCGTGGCGAACCCGCTTAGGATCGACTCCGAGACAAGGACTAGCCTGGTGAAAAGGGTGAGTCTGTTCTCAAGCGCTTCACAGCGCGAGAATGATCAGGAAAGTGTCCTCAATCGAGGAACAATTAGTCCAGGGGTTAGGCTTATGCCGGACTGTTTCCACGATCTATCTCAGTGGACTCACTGAATGGTGAAGATCACTAGACAGAGAATCGCGTTATTCCTACTCCTAGCGGCAGTAATCCTGACAGTCCAAGCTTCTCTCCCGCAACAGGCCCATGCACAATCGAGCGTTTACGTCGCCTCCCTGGACCAGAATATCGACCCTGGAGCCCAAGACTTCGTAGTCTCCTCGATTAACGATGCCACTTCGTCTGGCGCCCACAATTTCATCCTGATAATCAACACAAATGGAGGTGCGGGGGTCAATATGGAAAACATCATCAGCGCAATCTTCACGTACGAAAATGCTGGAAACCACTTTACGACTCTGATTGCTCCGGGAAGCGCCCACGCATTCAGCGCTGGTGCCTACATTGCGGAGGCGTCCACGAACATAACGATGGTTTCAGGAAAATTCCACCTTCACCAAGGACCTCAACGCTTTCACACAATACATGGTATCGATTACACCAGGCTATCGCAACGCGACAGCCACCGCCGAAATGGTGACAGGCGGCACATCCTACAGCTGCCGAACATACGAGTCTTGCTACGCGAAACAACAACTCGTCGTTGACGTGGTATTGAATGTCTCCAGCATACAAGACGCGCTTACAGCAATGGGAGCAGGTGGGGCCCCGATTCACACGCCCGGAATAACATCAACATTCCTCTCCATAATCAGCGATCCCAACCTCGATAGTATCCTCTTTCTCGCAGGCACGTTCGCGATACTTGCCGATCTTTACCATCCTACACTCATATTCACCGTAGTAGGAGGCGCAGCCATCGCCCTCGCACTCTTAGGACTAGGAGTGTTCGGCGCGCCCCTAGTCTCGATCATTCTCATGCTGATAGGAGCCGTCTTCATATTCCTAGAACTGAAAACACACCACGGCATCAGCGCTATCGCCGGCGTCATAATATTCATTGTAGGATTCCTCCTGATCTTCAGCCTCCCCTCGTCAGCACCCTCACCAGCATCGGCTCCGTCGGGATCAGGCACGTTCATCCAGGCAGGAATTCTCACCTACACGATCCTCGGACTGCTTGGCGCAGGCGGGGTTTTCGGAAGCATCTACCTTTACCGTGTACGGGAGACGTTGATGAACCAGCCGCCGGCGCAAAATCCCAAGGCTATAATAGGAAAGAAAGGACGTCTCACTAGCGATTTGAAGGCGGGCGAGGTTGCCACGGCAAACATTGGTTCTGAAGACTTCACCGTGACCGGCCCAACAGACTTGCCCAAGGGGACATTGATAAAAGTCAAGGACCTCGAAGGACTCAAGCTAATAGTTGAACAGGCGGAGAACTAAGAAATGCTCCTTGACTCTGTCGTCCTGCAGGCTAACGATATCACATTGTACGTGGAGATTTTCTTCGTCGCCATTCTTCTAATTATCATCCTCGCGCTACTCGCCTCCTCAATCCGGATTATTCGAGAATACGAACGCGTCGTCCAATTCCGCCTCGGACGACTAACGGGAGCAAAGGGACCTGGAATAGTTCTCATCTTCCCCGTCATCAACAGACTCGTCAAAGTCGACTTGAGAGAAAGATACCTAGAAGTCCCCCACCAGACCGCGATCACCAAGGACAACGCCCCTGTGGACATCGACTTCCTCATCTACTACAAAGTGGTTGACGCTTCTGCGAGCATCGTCCAGGTGCAGAATTTCACAGGCGCCTCGGTCGGACTTGCCACCACCACCCTGAGGGCCGTTGTCGGTGATATCCCATTGGACGAGCTTTTGTCGAAGAGAGAACAGATCAACTCGATCCTCCGGACAAGACTGGACGAAGTGACTGAGCGATGGGGAATCAAAGTGACAAACGTCGAGATCCGGGAGATCAGACCACCCAAAGACGTACAGGACGCAATGGTCAAGCAAATGACCGCCGAGAGAAGCAGACGAGCACTGGTCACCGAATCCGACGGTATCCGAGAGTCCTCCGTACTCAAAGCAGAAGGAGCGAAGAACGCAGCCATCCTCCAAGCAGAAGGACAAAAACAGTCCGCTATCCTAGTCGCCGAAGGCAACAAGCAATCCCAGGTCCTCGTAGCAGATGGCTATGCCCAAGCATTGGCTCTCATTTTCTCTGCCGCCAAGAACATAGACTCGAAAACAATGGCTCTCCAATACCTAGATATGCTCAAAGCTCTCGGGGCCAGCCCATCGACAAAGTACATCTTCCCAATGGAGTTCACGAGCCTAGTCTCACGGCTGAAGGGCTTTGTTGAGGAGGCCTCTGAGGACAAGGCGCGGCCCCAGGAGGACCCATCACCCCATTAGGGATGGGGAACTGGGAAATTCAACCATCGAACCTATCGACTTGACTTCAAGACAGCGTGTGCAAGCTGCTTCTGGTAACTATCCTCGGGCGCCTCTCCAACTCATGAACTGATCTTCGGTTCTCGTGTTGACTTTGTTGGCTTTCAAATCTGTCTGGCAAAACTATGCCCCAACGCAGGACGTTCTACGATTACTGGAAGTGTTCAGGATGATGGTTAACGATTCCAATACGGATCGGTCTAGCGAACGACGTATCCTCACTGAGAAGGCTCTCGCTACTCTCCTACAACCAGCTCGCCCGTTATGATTCTCCTAGCTGCTACAAGCTTTACGCTATATCTAGAGCAGCAGGAATACTATCAGCAAGGAAGAAGTCTGCTAGGAGAAGGTTTCCTATTGGGATCCCGTACCCTGTCAGACAGCAGCTCGTATCATGTTACGGCTTCAAGACGAAGAATTGTGGAATAGAGATTCCAGTATTGAGAGGGATACGCTTGAGCATACCCCTGACCAAGCACACGTTAGATGTCATCTCTCAACCCGGAGTCAAGGTTCGCTCTTTCGTCCTCACCCCGAAAAGATTGAGCCTCTGCATCGCGCGAGATTCTCCCATGATAGAATCTGCCTCCGCGGTCGGTGTGGACTGTAATCTTCGAAACCTCACGGTTGGAAACGATGATCAGACCAGTCACTGTGACCTTTCGAAGTGTGTGAGAATAGCCAAGACTACGGTGCGCATAGTGGCCTCCTTCACACGGAACGATGATCGGATACGAACAGTGATAGCGTCTAGCTATGGACAGCGGAGAACCTCCAGAACTGGTCACCTGCTCCACACCGCTACAAAGACAATTGTCGCCCTGGCAGTCCAGCGGAGAACAGCAATAGTTCTCGAGAACATCCAGGGCATCCGATCCCTTTACCGTAGAGGTAATGGTCAGGGTAGAGGCTCAGCGACAGATAGAGTACAAGGCCCGATGGGCTGGACTACCGGTTATCCGTTTGTCCAGGCGTGAGACCAGAGGTTCCAGTGTGTCTTGTCCGAGATGCGGGGAGAGACTCCAATCAGACAAACGACTAGAACGCAAGCTCTGGTGCGGTAAATGTCGAATAGTAATGGACCGAGACACGGTTGCAGCGATCAACCTGGCTCGGCGGGGACGGGTGAGGTTCGCACGTTCCCGGCCTCCCATCGTCGAGGCGCAAGGCGGAGCAGTTGAAGCCGTGAAGGGGAACCCGACGCCTACGGTAATCCTGGGAGTCGATGCTCTGAAGCT
>VBBR01000138.1 GCA_005881615.1 Candidatus Bathyarchaeota archaeon | reverse complement strand
CCAGTCTTAGTCGCATGACTTTCATCCTATCCGTTGATGGTTTAGTTATCGGAACAGGCTCGCAAGACGACGCCTCTTTCGGACCTGGTCAAAGCGTAGCGTTCAATCTCACATTCACTCATCCAACTCTCAACCCAACTACGCAAACCATACTACCCTTGTCATCGAGGCTTGTTCTAACCCTAAGTTCAACCGTTGCGGCAGGCCTCTACAGCGCATCCGAGGCAGCTTCCGACAACACCCTAGAGACGTTCACCA
>VBBR01000137.1 GCA_005881615.1 Candidatus Bathyarchaeota archaeon | reverse complement strand
AGAGAGCCGGGCTGAGGGAAGACAGAGATCTTCACTGTGAGGCTTGGGTGTTAGTGACGCGGGCGACAGACACCCTCCATACAGGGGCTGAAGGCAAAAACCCCGCTCCAAAACCCGCAGCAGTAGAGGCTTTTAGTACCAAACCAGCCAAGTCGCCAACTCGGAGGAATGATGAACCAGGAAGAGCGCCTCGAACTAGTCACCAGGGGAACAGTGGAGATTATCCAGCCTGCAGAACTAGAACGCGTTCTTGCGGAGAAGAAGAAGCCTCGCGCATATTGGGGCTTCGAGTGTTCCGGAAAGCAGCTATGCCAGAACGGCTGCCTGGATTGATGCATATCGGCACAGGACTCGTCTGCGGCACAAAGATCAAAGACATGGTCAAAGCGGGGTTCCACTTCATCATATTCCTCGCAGACTGGCACAGCATGATAAACAACAAGTTCGGAGGAGACATGGAAAAGATCGAGACAGCAGGAGAGTACTTCAAACACTGCTTTACAGCCCTCGGACTAGCAGAGGATAAAGTCGAATACATTTGGGCCTCAGAACTTGCCGGTAAGCCAAACTACTGGGAACGAGTCATCAGAATCGCCAAAACTATCACGGCACAAAGAGCCATGCGAGCGCTACCAATAATGGGCCGAGACATGAAAGCGCAAGACGTCGAGGCCGCCAGCCTCTTCTACCCGTGCATGCAAGCAGCGGACATTTTCGAGATGAACCTAGACGTGGCCTGCGCAGGAATAGACCAGAGAAAAGCCCACGTACTCGCACGAGAAGCTGGCGAAAAACTGAGATGGGGAAAACCAGTCGCACTCCATACCCCGATGCTGATGGGCCTTGCGGGTATACAAGGATCCGACCAGGGAAGCTACGATGACGATCCCAAACTGAGCAGTGTTATTGCGGCGAAGATGTCGAAGAGCAAGCCCGAAAACACCATACTACTCCATGACTCTCCTGAACTCATTGAAGAGAAACTCCGCAAGGCATACTGTCCGCCCAAGATAATCGAGGGGAACCCTGTGATCGAATACTACCGAGTCCTGGCGTTCCGAGAAAACGAAACAGTCATTCTGAGACGCGAACAGAAATACGGAGGAGACCTGAAATTCTCCAGCTTTAAAGAATTAGAAGAAGCATACAAGACCGAAAAAATCCACCCGCAAGACCTCAAAGCAAACATGGCGAGAATACTAGCAGACGTTCTTAGAGAAGTGAGAGACTACTTCAACAAGCATCCCGAACCCTTGGAACAGATGCGCAAGATAGAAGCGAGGTAGTCATACGAACATGGTAGCTCCGATAAGACGGAGATATCCCGCACATGTTCGGAGCCCGCGAATCGATCTCTATCTTAGAAAAATGGAGAGCGCCACAAGAATCTTCGAAGATCTGCAAGTACAGTCTGAGGCCGGAGTACCGATAATAGTCGAAGGAAGAAGAGACGAAGCAGCCCTGAGGAAACTCGGAATAAAGGGAACCATCCTTTGCCTCAAAGCCACAGGCGAACCGAGATTCAGATTCATAGAACGACTAGATGGGTCCAAAAGGGCAATCGTGCTTACCGATTTCGATCGAGAAGGAGGAGAGCTGGGAAAATGGTTGTACCAAGAACTATCATACCGCGGAATCCTTGCAGACAATCAGTCGTGGTGGAAGATTCGTGGCCTCGCCCGAACTGAAGTCCGCAGCGTAGAAGAACTCCCAAGTTTCATGAGAGCCCTGGAAATACGATCTCGAGGATTACGACCCTAGTCTGGGCCGACAAAGGCCCGTCTGCTTTTCGTTGAAACAGGCGCATTTACAATAGTTCTGAGGTCCAGTGAGGTCCGTCTCGGACTCTTAAGCGTCCACGCTGCGGCTAGGCTCTACCGTTCTTTGTCCGGACGCCCTTCGAAGGCTTGCCATTTCCTTGGAAGTAGTTTCGAAGGATCTGCTCGAAGAATATCGAGAGCCCTCCGACGCGTCCGTGATAGACCTTTTCGACTTCGTGGCGCACTAGATCCTCTGCCTGATCGCTCAGGGAGATCATCATTTTACCCATTTTCGATCGGAATACCTCAAAAGCGAATGCAAGATTGACAATTCTTGACTGAAATCGCTAAATCCTATACAGGGGCGACTATGGATATCTACAGCAACTTGCGGCTAACCATCAGGTTTACCTCGTCCGGCTCAATTTTTCAGGGCGAGAACGTGTAAATTGCATATAAATAGTCAAAAACGATTCACGCATGCACTCACGCACGCCAAAATTCCTCCTTTCCACCGCGACAAACACTGCAAATCCACCGGCAGCGGAGAAGTTCAGACGTGTCATTTCTCACGCTCAGACTGATGTGATCGTCGGGATCTGATGTCTCGCGAGAAACACCGAGGTATCAAGGAGCTTAACCTCAGCTTGTCGCCTAGCGACGAGCTCTGTCAATATGAAAACCAGAGAAGTAGCGCTCACAGCAAAGTAGACCAGACTCGTGACAAAGAAGCCATACGCGGTGGCCAAAACCGGAAAAGGATCCGGTGGAAGATCCCACGACCACGAAGACATAGTGTTCGCGAGCTCTAGAAGAGAACCTAGCACTAGAGTCTGACGCAGACGACCTCGCATCAGAAGCGGGACCATAGCCCACACGAGATAGTGCGTGTAGATCTGACGAAGTGGAATAAGCCAGACTAATAGTCCAATTGCCACAGTGTCAACCGGATTCAGTTCTCGGGCTCGAGACCACACGATACCCAACGCGGCCGCGAATAAAGCCGCTGTAGCAGCCAACCAGACCTGATTCTCCACAGTGGTAGGAAGGGAAAAATGAAGGACCGAGGGAAATACTGCATAGAGTAAGTTCATCATTGTGAAGCTCGACGTTCCAGCGCCAAACCCAGAAGATAGATTGAAGCCTAGAACAGACTCGAGATAACCTGGCAAGATGGCGGGCAACGCCAAGCCGAATGAGAGAATTGATACCGTTGTGATGATAATGGGAAGCGTCTTCGCGATTCCCCGCCGTTTGACCAGCCAAACGAGTACCAAGGGGATCGCGAGAATAGGGTGAATCTTGAAGATCGCTGCTGTCGCGAGTAATACGCAGCCCAAAAAGTAGCGCTTTACGACCAGTGCGAGAACGGACGCGGCGAGGATCGGATAGCCAAGAACATCGCTGTTAAACCAGTAGTATGGAGAGAGGCTTATCGAAGGTAGAGCAAGAAACAAGACTGGAGGGACAAGGGCAGAGAGACCCGAGACCCTTCTCGCGCGTAAGGTGACGAATACCAGGAGCGCAACAAGAACGTCCGCGACAAGACCAGTCATCCTAACATTTCGGGAAATAATACCCATTGCGTCTGGCACGAGACCTGCGTTGCCCGACGTTAGCCTGATAATACCTCCTAAGACAGCCAGCAGAAACGGCGGATATGGAGAGGCCCAAGGATTCGAATTGTAAGGATTCTGTCCCGCTATCAGCATCATGCTCTTCGGAATGTCAGCACCCAACAAGTCGCCTCCCCCATCCGTGCGAAGGATCAGTGTGAGCTTTTGGAACGTGGTTAGCGCGATCAGCCCGCCTAGGATCAACGGCCAGTGCTTGTCGACCAGAATGTCAAGCGTGGCGCGGCTCGAGTGCCAACGTAGTCTTATGGACTCCAGCATCTTGCCTAGTCGAGCGCGTTCTAAGATGCTAAATAGCCTTTCAATCCAGAGCGTTGAGATGAGTCCAAGGCATTCACAATGAATTTCTCCGACGGTTTCGTTCTCGCGCTAACAATAATTTTTCTAGCCTATTTCGCCTATGCGACTCCAATAATCATGGTTGGCATCTGGCGCTACAAAAGACACGGATTTGCTTCCGAAGAGCCCGGAGAAGATTGGGATCCACCTAACGTTTCGATACTCGTACCAGTGAAGAACGAGGAAAAAGTTGTTGGAAGATTACTCGATGCAATTACAAGACTGGACTATCCCAGGGAAAATCTTGAAGTGATTGTCGTGGAGGATCAATCAAAGGACAGAACTCTAGGGATCTGTGAGGATTTTGCTAGACAGTATCCATGGATCAAAGTCTTCCACAGAGCGACGAGCGTTGGCAAGGGAGACGCTCTGAACTTTGGATTCTCCAAGTCAACCGGAGAGATTATCGCCACATTTGACGCGGATGATATTCCGGAACCATTGGCGATCACCAAGGCTCTGCGTTACTTCAGCGATGCGAAGGTCGGAGCGGTGCACGGCTACCATCGGACGCTTAACCTGCAGGAAAGCATCGTCGCGAGGCTGGCGGCGTACGAGACGTTTCTGTATCGATTGGCGAATGATGGGAAATACGCTCTGAAACTTTTCGTGGCCTTCTCAGGCTCCAACACCTTCTTCCGACGGACCGCTCTGGAACAGGTGGGACTCTGGGACCCGAACTCTATCGTTGAAGACGCGGAACTGGCGGTCAGGTTCGCACGAGCGGGTATTCCGACCAAGCTGGCTCCCGTTGAGAGCTGGCAAGAAATGCCGGCAAAAGTCAAGAGCCTGTTGAAGCAGCGTATTAGGTGGAGCGGAGGGAACATTCAGACAGGCTTGAAGCACTGGGACGCCTGGAGATCCATGTCGCCCATGAAGGCCTTCGACATGGAGGTGCTCATGATGAGCCCGATAATGGCCATCCTCGCCTTCGTAGGCTGGGCGCTCCTGGCTCTGGGCGTCGGCCATGTGGGGATTCCGGTTGCGGAGCTCGTCCCTCTTCTCGTCGTGATGGGGGCACTGAACATCTTTTACTTCGGAACAATGCTGACTGTTGTCGTTGCCCAGGCCAAAACCGGCCTTCTATCTTATCTCACCCTGATCCTGGCAACCTATCCGTACGCGACCTTGCTCTCGGTCGCAAACTTCGTAGGCCTCATCTCCGTGCTAGTCCTGGGAAGAAAACTCTGGCTGAAGACAGAGAAAACTGGGTACATCGACTCACCTGCCCTACTCGCAAGGCTTACGA